>CAZKPD010000075.1:0-11892 GCA_964554585.1 uncultured Rikenellaceae bacterium | reverse complement strand
GTAATTTCTTGGTTAAATTATTAGTAGGATTTTTGGTTTTTCGTCAATGTTTGTCGTAAATTTGGTTTAGAGCATCCCGAAAAAATCCTATGGACAAGCTTTGGATTATAGAGCGATTACGATACCCCACCAAAAAGGCTGAAGTGTTGCAGCTGGTTACCCTGTTTGCCGATATGGAGGTTTCGCCCGAGGAGGTGATGGAGCTAAGCCTTCATCCCAATGAGTCCATCGCTTTTCATTCGGCTTGGGTACTTGAGAATATGCTGTTGCCTCATCCTACAATGCTCGATTACTACCTTGTGGATATTATTTCATACCTGCCTAAACTTCAGAATGAAAGTGCAAAAAGGCACTACACCAAGCTGGTTGCTTTTGGTTTGCGTAGAATTGTTGACAAGCAGACAGCCAAAGTGTTTGAAAAAAGTTTCTGGAAGGAAAATCTGGACCCATTAGAAGAGCTATGCTTTAGCTGGCTTTTTGATGAGAGGACAAAGAGCGGTATTAAGGTTCATTGCCTCGAAATCCTCTACCTTTTGTCCAGCCGTAAAACATGGATTGCCGATGAGCTACCGGGTATTATTGAGAGTAAAATTAGCTTTGATCCCCCTGCAATGCGCGCACGAGGCCTAGAAATTCTACGGAAGTTAGCCAAACAGAATCGTAGACACTACGGGCTGTAATCCAATAGTTTCCCCCTATAAAATAGTTTGAATCATTGTGGCTTACGCACTGCCTAATGCTGTTTATAGGCTCGTTGTATATAAAAAAAGGGTTCAATAGGATTTTCCTGTAGCCAACGTCAACCTTTTCCTTTTTTTGTTGTTGCAGATACTAACTTGCTTTAAGCATTTTAACTGAAAGAATTTTGAACATAAGGGCAATTTGAACTTGCCGAGTGCTTAAAAAGTTTGACATTGGTTTTTTTTGTTAGTTTTGCATTCATAATTCTCATCAAAATCAAAAGTTTATGATACTAGGCTTACTAAGGGAGCAGGGTGACGAGACACGAGTAGCGTTGCTCCCCGAAACCGTTAAGAGTTTTATTGACCTTAAAGTGGAGGTATGGGTCGAAAACGGTGCTGGTGATTCTGCCTTTGCGTCGGATGACCAATACCAAGCCGTGGGGGCACGAATTGTGGCTCGGGCTGAAATCTTTGAAAAGGCCGATGTGCTGCTTCAAATCCATCCACCCAAATCCGATGAAGCGTCCAAAATTAAAGGGTCGCAGGTATGGATTAGTGCCTTTAACCCGCTGTGGGAAACCGAATTGGTTAAAACCTTCCAAAAGAATGGGGTAACCACTTTCAGCCTCGATTCCATTCCCCGTACAACCAAAGCGCAAGCAATGGACGTACTTTCATCAATGGCAACGGTTTCGGGCTATATGGCTGTGTTAGATGCCGCCATGCGATTGCCCACATTCTTCCCAATGTTTATGACTGCTGCTGGGACTATTCGCCCTGCCAATGTGCTAATCTTGGGAGCAGGTGTGGCCGGTTTGCAAGCGGTAGCAACCTCTCGAAAGCTCGGTGCGCAGGTTTATGTGTTCGACGTGCGCGCTGCCGTTAAAGAGGAGGTACTTAGCCTAGGTGGTAAGTTTGTTGAGGTAGAGGGTGCTGTTGAGGATAAAGGCGCAGGTGGATATGCGGTTGAACAAACCGAAGACTACAAAGCCAAGCAGCAGCAGGCGATTAATGATCATGCCGCAAAATCGAATGTGGTAATCTGTACTGCACAGATTCCCGGCAAGCAAGCGCCAATGCTTCTTCCTAAGCATGCGGTAGAAAACATGAAACCCGGTTCGGTAATTATAGACCTAGCAGCATCCACCGGAGGGAACTGTGAGCTTACCAAGAATAATGAGGTTGTGGAGCATAATGGAGTAACCATTGTAGGGCAGTCTAACTACCCTGTATACAAACCATTGGATGGAAGCAGGATGTTTGGGAAGAATGTTTTCAACTTCATGAAGCAGATCATCGATGGCGAGGGGAATCTTAATCTCGATTTCGAGAATATTATCGTAAAAGGGACATGCATTACCCACAACTCTGAGCTTATCAATGAGAGGGTAAAATCTGTAATCGAAAACGCATAAGGAAATGGAACTAATTTTAACCTATTTTTTTGAGTATAAAGAAGCGATATTTATTATTGCTCTGTCAGTTTTTCTGGGCATAGAGGTAATCGCTCACGTACCCTCCGTATTGCACACTCCGCTTATGTCGGGTGCTAATGCAATCAGTGGAGTTATTATTGTTGGAGGCATTATTCTGGTGGGGCATGCCGACCTAACTACCCTGTCGCTAAACCTAGTTTTGGGTATTATTGCCCTTATTATGGGAACGCTCAACGTGGCCGGTGGTTTTGTGGTTACCGACAGGATGCTCGAAATGTTTAAAAAGAAAAACAAGTAAGCCATGATGGATAAAGTATTATATACAGCAAGCGGTGTAGATTTCACCATTGGCGAATCGATTCTTGAGTTAAGTTACCTTATCGCTGCTCTTCTTTTTGTGTACGGATTGAAATTGCTTTCGCATCCGCTCACAGCACGACGTGGAAACCTTTGGGCTGGTGGAGGTATGGTATTGGCCATGATTACAACTCTGTTTTTGCATAAAAATGCCGCAGGGCAAGGGATAGAACTTGTAAATATTATTGTTATTGTCCTGTTTATTGCCGTTGGAACAGTGATAGGTTGGATAATGGCTCGTCGGGTTAAGATGACTGCCATGCCACAGCTAGTATCCTTCTTTAACGCTACGGGTGGTGCAGCATCTATGCTGGTGGCCGCGTTGGAATATCCTGCTGCTATGGCGGGTGACTATAGTTCACTTACCGTTACCGTTTTGGGTTTGATAATTGGTGCAATTGCTTTCAGCGGTAGTATGATTGCGTATGGTAAGCTGGATGGTAAGGTGGGCGATTTTAAGAGGCCCTATATGTCTTATGTAAACATCCTATTACTACTTGTTACGGTGGCAATTGGTGTTTACGTGGTAATTTCAGGAACTCCTCCTACTGAGCAGGTTTGGCTAATCTATGCACTTATGGGGATATCCTTGGTTTATGGAATTTTGTTTGTATTCCCCATCGGCGGAGCCGATATGCCGGTGGTAATCTCATTGCTTAATGCCCTAACAGGTGTGGCAGCTGCCATGGCAGGATTTATCTATGGAAACCAAGCCATGATTCTTGGTGGTATTCTTGTGGGTGCAGCAGGTATGATCCTTACTGTTCTCATGTGTAACGCCATGAACCGCTCATTGCTTAATGTGATTATTGGCGGATTTGGTGGAGGTGGCCATGGGGCAGCTCATCTGGAGCAGGGTGGAACCATTAAGGAAATTCAGCTGAGCGATGCGGCTGTTCTGTTAAACTACTCGCAAAAAGTGGTTATCATCCCCGGTTACGGGATGGCAGTTGCTCAGGCTCAACACGCAGTTCATGAGTTGGATACCCTATTGGAATCCAATGGCATTGAGGTGAAATATGCCATTCACCCGGTGGCCGGCCGTATGCCCGGACATATGAACGTGTTACTGGCCGAGGCTGATGTACCCTACGAAAAATTGGTCGAAATGGATGATATCAATCCAGACCTTCCCAACGTTGATGTGGCCATTGTAATTGGAGCTAACGATACTGTTAACCCCGCAGCCAACGAAGATCCGGGAAGTCCAATCCACGGCATGCCCATTATTGAGGCATACAATGCCAAGAATGTGATTGTGATGAAACGGGGTATGGGTAAAGGGTATGCCGGTATCGAAAACTATTTGTTCTTTAATGACAGAACCCGAATGCTTTTTGGGGATGCAAAAGGAACACTGCAAAAATTGGTTAGCGAAATTAAAGCCATGTAATGGATAAATAATCAGCTAATTACCACACATATTAAGTGTGAAACATAAGAGGGAGCATCGGCAAGGTCATGCGAATATAGGTGACCAAAGCGATGCTCCCTCTGCATTGTACAACTTGTATCCCGGAGTAGTTAGGTAATTATTCATACTGCCTAAACCCTATACATACTTAGTTTTTTAAACACTGCTAAGGAATCGGTTTTTTTATATATTTTTAAGGTCAAATATTAAATGATAGCTATGTTAAATCGCCTCATTGGTTCTGCATTTCTTATTTTAAGTCTCATCCTTCTGTTTCATCAGCCCATATTTGGGCAAGCGCAAGCTGAAGCTTTGCCACAGCTCTCCGGGCCTGAAACCCCTTTTGCCGATTCGCTTTTTAGAAAGGGACAAATGGATAGAGCCATTGATGAGTATAAAAAGTTGGTAGCCCAAAACCCTAAAGAGGCATCATATCATCATAAGCTAGGAGTTGCATACCTATACGGAACTCCCAATACTACTGAGGCTATTCGTCATTTGTCCTATACATCCGATGGCTCGCTGCCCAATGCGCTTAACTACTATTTAGGTTATGCGCATCAGCTTAGCTATAATTTCGAGAAAGCCATTGAGTACTATCGTAGTGTTTCTCCTCAAGAGGATATCTTCAGCTTGTCGTTAGAACATATTGAGATTTTAATTGGCCAGTGCGAAAACGGCCTTTTTATGCTAAAGTACATCTATCAGCCTAAGGTGATAGACAAAAAACGGATTGGAACCAATGAGGTTTTTCAATATGTTGTAACCCAAAGCGACAAAGGAAGTTTTGTACCCAAACCCAAAGACTTGCTCACTAGAATAGATGAGGAGCGTCAGGTATCGGATTATATCTTTTTCCCTAAAAATCCTAAAGCAGGAGACAAGGTAGTCTACTCTAGCTATGGATCATCCGCTACCAATGAAAAAGATTTGTACATGATAGAGATGCTCAGGAATGGGTTATGGAGTAAACCCCAGAATTTGGGCGATGTGGTTAATACCCGGTTTGATGAGGATTTCCCATATCTAGCTCCCGATGGGGTAACCCTCTACTTTGCATCTAAAGGGCACTACAGCATGGGGGGCTTCGATATTTACCGTGCCTTGTATAATTCCTCCACGAATCAGTGGAGTATTCCCGAAAATTTAGGATTTCCATTTAGCTCACCCTTGGATGAGCTGCTATTTGTCCCCAATCAGGATGAAACCTTGGCCACCTTTGTAACCAATAGGCATACCTGCGCAGATAGCATTGATGTTGTGCTGGTTGAACTGGATCAAAACCCGATCCGTCGTACCATTTCATCGCTTGAGACCATCCGAGAGATTTCGCTGTTGGATGTAGTGCAAAGCACCAAGGGAGGTAACCTGAGCGCTAATAATCAGGCTGTAAACCAAACACCTAAAGCAAAAACACCAAACTCTACTTCCTTTTCCGATGTGGAGAATGATCCGGAATATTTACGCTCGTTGGCCATGGGTTTTAAAGAGCAGCTCAAGGCAGATTCTTTAAGGAGTAGCCTAGAGGCTTTACGTGAAAAGTTTGATTTTGTAACCACTGCAGTCCAAAGGGTAAACCTTGAACGACAGGTAGTTGTCGTAGAGGATAGCCTGCTTAAAGCGCAGCGTAATGCAGACCTTCATTTTGTAAATGCCAGTAAGATAGAGCAGGAATATTTGGTGGGTAAGCGTAAGCGCAAAAGCGATACGCAGTCTACTGTTGCACTTGATAATCCAACATTCCTTTACCAAGCACAATATGCGCACACCGTATTCCGTCAAGACGAATTAGCGCTACTAGAGAGGGTGGAAAAATTACTACCCAAGCTGGATAGGCAGAGGGAAGAGCTTAAGAAGGAACTTGCCGAGTTTAATAGCTCGCTAACGGGTGATGATCAATCGGATCAGCTGTTGCCTGCCCAGCTGCTCACCAATATGGGAGCTTTCAACAGGGCTATGCGAGAGCAAATCTATCCTAAAAAGGGACTTTATTCCGATTGTATCTCCGTGGCTTTAATGAAATCGGGAACTAAAGGGAATGAGGAGGTTAAACGTGAGGTAGATGCTGCCAAAGCCCATTTTAGATCGGCAACCACTATCCGTAACAATGCCGATGCTGATCATGCTGTAGAGTCGGAATACGATGCAATACGCTTGGATGAGCTGGGTGTGTTGAGGCTTGAGATTGCCTTTGCCAAGCTGTGGGGAATTAGGATGTTTGAACAGCAAACCCTTAGCAAAGCCTTGAAGCTAGAGCGTAATATTTTTGGAGCAGCCTCTAACTCGCACATGGGGCAGATAGCTAAAACAACCGATCATGTGTTGGCTCAACAGGCATTGGCAACCGAGGCACCAACCATTTTAAGAGTGGAGGTTGATCGTGCTGTAGAGGGCGAGATCACCTTTGAGCCAGAGACTAACTCCTCCTTTCAGGTGGCTGCCCAGGGGAGTATTTATAATGCAGCAAAGGATATACCCCCACATATGCCGCTACCTCAGGGGGTAATCTACCGAATTCAGCTGGCAGCCTATAGTAAACCCATTGATATTTCAGTGTTTAAAGGAATGTCGCCATTATGGGCAGAGCCTATAAACGATGGGAAAATAACGAAATACTATGTCGGAAATTTCCGTCTCTTGCATGAGGCAGAAAAGGCTCAGATGGTAGTTCGGGAAAAAGGGTTTAAGGATGCGTTTATTGTGGCATGGCATAACGGACGGTCGGTGCAGACGGCTAGGGCAAAACAGCTGGAGCAGTCGGAACCCATTCCAGAGCAGCCGATTAAGGTTTCAATTAATTTGGAGCAAGAGGATAATACGCTATACATTATCAGCCTTGGAGAGTTTTCCGGAGCTTTGCCCACGGATATTGCGCAAACCGTTCGTACGCTTGCACCGGGGAAAGATATTGTGCGTAAACCCAATCCCCGTGGAGGATTCACATACACAGTTGGTTCTTATGGCAATGTGACCGAAGCCCAAAGAGTAAAAGACAACTTAGTAGCCAGCGGGCTAAAAGAAGCCGTTCTTATTGCTGTTGAAACGGATAATTAATATCTTAGCAGCATAAATCAACCAATATGAACCCTATGGGCAGTCGCTATTTTCCCAATCCGGAAGATTTTTCCCATGTAAATGAGAATGTGGAGAAGACCCACACCCTTATCCTTTATAATGATGACCATAATGACTATGGATTTGTAATTGATTGCTTGGTAGATATCTGTAAGCATTCAAAGCATCAGGCCGAGCAGTGTACGCTAATTGCGCACCACACAGGGAAGTGTGAGGTTAAAAAGGGAGTTTATTTAACCCTGGATGGAATGAGAAAAGACTTAATCCTAAAGGGATTAAATGCAGAAATAGTGCGTAACGGTTAAACATTTTCATTCAACTCTAAGCATTGGTATGACAGCTATAATTATACTTATCCTTGTGGGTTTACTGCTATTTGCAGTGGAATTTTTGCTTATTCCCGGCATTACCATAGCGGGCATTGGTGCGGTAGGCTGCTTAATTGGAGCGGTGTATTGGGCTTACGCTGAGCATGGCACTAGTGTGGGGAGTATCGTTCTCATATCTACATTAGTCCTTACCCTTGCCACAATAGTATTCTCATTACGTGCTAAAACATGGAAACGATTTATGCTTAACACCAATGTGGAAGGAAATGTGGTAAGCGATGAACTTGATCAGATTCAGCCTGGTGATCAAGGGATTACCGTTAGCCGTCTCACCCCAATGGGTAAAGCAAAAATTAAGGATATTATCCTCGAAGCAAAATCAACAGGAACCTATATCGATCAGAAGACTCCCATTGAGGTAATTCGTATGGAGGGCTCTGTGGCCATTGTAAAACCTAAATAATAATAAACTATGAGTGAAGTTGCTATTTACCTGATAATATTTGCAGTAAGTATTGTTGGGCTGTGGATTATTCTCTATTTTGTTCCCATTGGGCTCTGGTTTTCTGCTCTGGTGAGCGGTGTGAGAGTTTCTCTACTCCAGCTTGTGCTGATGCGTTGGCGAAAAGTGCCCCCGGGAGTTATTGTGCAGGCTCTTATCGAAGGGACTAAAGCCGGTTTAGAACTTTACAGAAACGATTTGGAGGCCCACTTCTTGGCCGGAGGACGGGTTTCTAAAGTAGTGCATGCACTGGTATCGGCCCAAAAGGCCAATATTCCATTGGATTTTAGAATGGCTACCGCCATTGATTTGGCCGGACGTGATGTGTTTGAAGCAGTACAGATGTCTGTTAACCCCAAGGTAATCAATACTCCTGCGGTAACCGCTGTGGCCAAGGATGGGATTCAGCTGATTTGTTTTGCAAGGGTAACCGTACGTGCCAATATTAAGCAGCTAGTAGGTGGTGCAGGTGAGGAAACTGTTCTGGCGAGAGTAGGAGAGGGTATTGTGTCATCCATTGGTTCAGCCGATTCGCACAAGAAAGTGCTAGAGCATCCTGATTTTATTTCTCGGGTGGTTTTGGAGAAAGGGCTGGATGCCGGAACGGCATTCGAAATCCTATCCATTGATATTGCTGATATTGATATTGGAAAGAATATCGGAGCGGTGCTTCAAATGGATCAGGCCAATGCCGATAAGAATATAGCCCAGGCCAAGGCGGAAGAGCGCCGTGCAATGGCTGTTGCCCTTGAGCAGGAAATGAAAGCTAAAGCCCAAGAGGCTCGCGCCAAGGTGATTGAGGCCGAAGTGGAGATTCCATTAGCCATTGCCGAAGCGTTCCGTTCGGGAAATTTGGGGATAATGGATTACAATCGGATTAAGAATATTGAGGCTGATACCCAGATGCGACATAATATTGCGGGCGAACGCCCGGAAAACCAAGAGGGTAAATAGCCTGATTGGTTAATCTTTTAAATGCTTTGCCTTACTTTTTTGCAGAGCATTTTTTTATTCTCGTTTGTGCTTTTGTTGCAGGAGGATTTGAAGGATTGTTCACTTTTTTTAACTTTACAGGGCAATAGATTTCATCCCCAAGTTTATTGTAAAATCAAAAAAGCGTTGAAGATTTTTTCCTTTAGTTGCTGTTATTTGGTGTCTTTAAAAATTAATATTTAACTATTAATTATAACCTTTTAAAAAAAACTAAACTATGAGACAAAGAGTGAATTTTTTTAACTTTTCAATCCTATTATTGGGAGTGTTTTTAATGATTTCAGGTGGATGTAAGAAAGATCCGGTGGCACCTGTAAATGAAGTTGACCTTCCCGAATTAACTACTGCGGAGGTTACTGAAATTACACAGACTACCGCAGTTTGTGGCGGAACAGTTATTGCTGATGGTGGCGGAGCGGTAACCGCCCGTGGGGTATGCTGGAGTACTCAAGAAACGCCTACAATAGAAGATAACAAAACAAGTGATGGCGAGGGGACGGGTGAGTTTGTCAGTCAAATTAACGAGTTAACAGCTAGTACAACATACTATGTTCGTGCTTATGCCACAAATAGTGCCGGGACGGCTTATGGTGATGAAGTATCATTTACCACCGAAGACGCAATTCCTGAAGATGTATTTGTGGATGAGCGCGATGGGAATCAGTATAGGTTTGTTACCATAGGCAATCAGGTGTGGATGGCCGAAAATTTAAAATATTTACCTAGTGTATCAGGACCCGCTTCAGGCTCAGATAGCAACCCCTACTATTATGTGTATGGTTTTTTAGGAACAGATGTGGAGCAAGCCATGAATACGAAGAATTATGAGACCTATGGAGTGCTTTACAACTGGCCTGCAGCCATGGGCGGAGAGTCAAGCAGTGACCAAAATCCCAGCGGAGTACAGGGCGTATGCCCCGTTGGTTGGCATTTACCAAGCAATGTTGAGGTTCAACAGCTGTTATCCTTCCTTGGAGGGAATGTTATTGCTGGTGGTAAATTGAAAGAAGCCGGCAACCTAGAGGATGGTACGGGCCATTGGTACGAACCCAACGCAGGAGCAACTGATGAGTTCGATTTTACCGGACTTCCCGGAGGGCAGCGTAATGCATATGCAGAATTTGATTATGTACATTCCAACTTCTATTTTTGGACTGCAACCGAATACCAAGGGGAATATGCCATGAGTTTATCTCTTTACTACTTTTATGCTGCAGCATATAATTTTGAAGGCTCTAAATCGTTAGCCATGTCTGTTCGTTGCATTAGGAATTAAACAGAATGAACTATTTGTAACCGTTTTAGTTTTTTTGAACGGTTTACAAAGGATTATAAAAAAAGGGTGAAGCTTTGCGCTTCACCCTTTTGCATGTGCATGCTAGGATTTATTTTTCGAATAGTTTGCTCCATTCGCGTTTAGCACGATTCTTCCACGATCCTTTATGGTAAGAGTTGCTCAGAATAAGTGGTACAACGCTAGTAGCCTCGGCATAAACCATTTGCTCATGAACAGTACTTACCTTACCCCATGAGGCTGCTTCCTTAAGGGTTGAACCGGAACATCCGCCATCACGGGGGTCAGCCACGGTAATCTGAACGGCATACTTGTGCATGGGAACATCGTAACCCAGAATCTCGGCACATACCACGGTATCCTGAGCAAAGTTCTTTGGTACACCACCACCCACCATAAAAAGTCCGGTAACCTTGGCAGCAATCTTAATGTCGGTAAGCTCTTTAAAATCTTTAACTGAGTCAATGGAAACATGTGCATCGGGATGATCAATTTGATGCTTTACCAAACCAAATCCGGCGCTGCAATCGCTAAATGCGGGAACAAATATGGGCACATTATGCTCGTAGCATACCTGCACTAAGCTGTCTTTTTTTACCGAATGCTTGGTTAGGTATTTACCCATCTCCTTAATAAATTCACGGGAGCTGTATGCTCCGGGTTTCATGCTATCGGCAATAATCTTAACGGTTTCGTCGCAATTCTGCAGCTCTTCCTCATCAATGTAGGTATCATAAATCCTGTCGATGTAGTTATCCCGAAGAAAATTGTCATCCATGTACTGAGAGCCTCTGTAGTGCTTGTAGCCCAATGCCTCAAAAAAGTCCATATCAACAATGGAAGCTCCGGTGGCAACCACCGCATCAACCATATTGTTCTTCACCATATCTACGTAAGCCTGCATACATCCGGCAGCACTGGTGCTTCCGGCCAAAATGAGCCAGTTGCTACAATCCTTATCGTTGAGCATCAGCTCAAGAATATCTGCTGCTGAGGCCGTATCGCGTGAGGTGAACGACATGTGGCGCATGGCATCAATAATGGGTGTAGCATCAAATGATTTAATGTCGATGTGCTGAATCACATCTTTTAGCAGGTCTTTTTTCTCCATCTCTCTATACGTATTATGTTGATAATTAGGAATAAAAATTGATTTGTTAATTTTTCGCAAACTTATACGAAAGAATCTTGTAAAGCAACTTGGCGGCTAAAAAGTCCGATGATTTTTCCTGTGGGTTTGGGCATAGCTCCACAATGTCAAATCCAACTAAGTTCTTTTTTTCTATGAGCTTTCGCAGAAAGCGCAACGTGGGGTACCATTTCAATCCACCCGGTTCGGGAGTCCCGGTTGAGGGGAGTATTGACGGATCAAATCCGTCAAGATCAATGGTAAGGTACACATCTTCTGTAAGCATATCAATGGCCTCGTGCATCCACTGCTCCGACTCAACTACATCATGCGCCCAGAATACTCGGTTGGGGTTTAATCGAGCCTTTTCGCCAATGTCCATGCTACGAATCCCAACCTGTACAATGGGGCAAAGGTCTTGGGCTCGTGCCATAACACAGGCATGGTTGTTTTTTGATCCCTCATAGCTGTCGCGCAGATCGGTGTGCGCATCAATTTGCAATACGCTCAGCTTGGGATATTTTTTAGCATGCGCTGTAATAGGGCCAATGCTTATGGAGTGTTCTCCTCCAATGGTAACCAAAAATTTACCATCATCAATATATTTGGCTGCTGCTTTTTCGGCTGCTTCAACCATTGCTTCGGGACTGCTATTGGCAGTAACAGGTGGTGCAGTGAAG
>CAZKPD010000074.1:0-11966 GCA_964554585.1 uncultured Rikenellaceae bacterium | reverse complement strand
GTTGGTCAGAGCAGCTGATTTGTAATCAGCAGGCCGGGGGTTCGAATCCCTCCATCGGCTCTAGTTCTTTTATTATTGTATCATAATGTTTGGGGAGATACCAAAGTGGCCAACTGGGGCAGACTGTAAATCTGCTGGCGTATGCCTTCGGAGGTTCGAATCCTCCTCTCCCCACGTTTTTTTTGTTTGATTGCGGGAGTAGCTCAGTCGGTAGAGCATCAGCCTTCCAAGCTGAGGGTCGCGGGTTCGAGTCTCGTCTCCCGCTCAAATCGAACGCCGATGTAGCTCAGGGGTAGAGCGCTTCCTTGGTAAGGAAGAGGTCATGGGTTCAATTCCCATCATTGGCTCCAAAATCAAATAACCATTTTCGAAAATCAATTTTTAAGTTTAATAATCTAATTTAATTGGAGTCATGGCAAAAGAAAAATTTGATAGGTCGAAACCGCACGTAAATATTGGAACAATTGGTCACGTAGACCATGGTAAGACCACGCTTACAGCAGCCATCACCAAGGTTTTGGCTGATGCAGGTCTTTCTGAAATACGTTCGTTCGACTCTATCGACAATGCACCCGAAGAGAAAGAGAGAGGTATTACCATTAACACTTCTCACGTAGAGTACCAAACACAGAATCGTCACTACGCACACGTTGACTGTCCTGGTCACGCTGACTATGTAAAGAACATGGTTACTGGTGCTGCTCAAATGGACGGCGCAATTATCGTTGTTGCTGCAACTGACGGTCCTATGCCCCAAACCCGTGAGCACATCCTGCTTGCACGTCAGGTAAACGTGCCTCGTTTGGTTGTTTTCTTGAACAAGTGCGATATGGTTGATGACGAGGAGATGCTAGAACTTGTTGAAATGGAAGTTCGCGAGCTGTTGAGCTTCTACAACTTTGATGGCGATAATGCTCCCGTTATCCGTGGTTCAGCTCTTGGCGCCCTTAATGGCGAACAAAAGTGGGTTGACAAGGTGATGGAACTTATGGCAGCAGTTGATGACTATGTTCCCATTCCTCCCCGTGAAAACGAAAAACCATTCCTACTGCCCGTTGAGGACGTATTCTCCATTACAGGCCGTGGTACCGTTGCTACTGGAAGAATTGAGACCGGAGTTGTTAATACAGGTGATGAACTTGAAATCATTGGTCTAGGAGCCAGCAAACGTAAAACCGTATGTACCGGTGTTGAGATGTTCCGTAAGATTCTTGACCGTGGTGAAGCTGGTGATAACGTAGGTTTGCTACTTCGTGGTGTTGATAAAGATGAGATTAAGCGCGGAATGGTTCTTGCTAAGCCCGGATCCATTAAACCTCACACTATCTTTAAAGCTGAGGTTTACGTATTGAAGAAAGATGAAGGAGGCCGTCATACCCCGTTCCACAATAACTATCGTCCTCAGTTCTACCTTCGTACACTTGACGTAACCGGTGAGATAACTCTACCCGAAGGTGTTGAAATGGTAATGCCTGGTGATAACGTAACCATTACTGTTAAGCTTATCTACCCTGTAGCTGTTAACCAAGGTTTACGTTTCGCTATTCGCGAAGGTGGCCGTACAGTAGGTGCAGGTCAGGTGATCGAGATTGTTGAATAGTATCCTTATACTATTCTAACTGATATCAAAAGGTTTGCACACAATGAGTAACAGGTGTGTAAACCTTTTCACACGGGTGTAGCTCAGTTGGTAGAGCACTGGTCTCCAAAACCAGGTGTCGGGCGTTCGAGTCGCTCCTCCCGTGCCACTTTTACAAATAGGATATGAAAATAAAAGCATACCTTCAGGATGTATACACAGAGTTGGTTCACAAGGTAACTTGGCCAACCTGGAAAGAACTTCAATCAAGTGCATTGATCGTTATGATTGCTTCCCTTTTAATTGCACTTCTGGTGTTTCTTATGGATAGATCCTTTGAGAATGTCATGGATTTTATTTATCGTTTGATGAGCTAAGGCCTGAAAGGGAGATTAGATGGAAGAAAACGTAAAAAAATGGTACGTGCTACGTGCCATTGGAGGGAAGGAAAAAAAGGTTAAAGAGTACATTGACAATGAGATCAAGAGGTTAAACCTTGAAGATTTTATTGCTCAGGTACTTATACCTACTGAAAAGGTTTACCAAATCCGTAAAGGAAAAAAGGTAAGCAAAGAGAGAATTTTTTACCCCGGCTACGTTCTTATTGAGGCATCATTGATAGGTGAGATTCAACACATCCTTAAGGACATTCCTAATGTGATTGGGTTTTTGGGTGATACCAAAACAGGCGAACCCATTCCTCTTCGTTCCTCTGAGGCAAATCGCATTTTAGGTAAAGTGGATGAGCTGGCCGAAAGCGCTGAGGAGATCACAACACCCTTCTTTGTTGGTGAATCAGTTCGAGTAATAGACGGTCCGTTTAACTCGTTCTCCGGAATCATCGAAGAAGTAAATGAAGAAAAGAAGAAGCTGAAAGTGATGGTCAAAATATTTGGCCGAAAAACTCCTCTGGAGCTCAGCTTCATGCAAGTAGAAAAAGAATAATAATTGTTAAGCGTTAAGTATTATGGCTAAAGAAGTTGCCGGATTTATAAAATTGCAGATCAAAGGAGGCGCAGCCAATCCCTCTCCACCTGTAGGACCTGCACTAGGCTCTAAAGGTGTAAATATCATGGAGTTCTGCAAGCAATTTAATAGCAGAACGCAATCACAAGCCGGGAAGGTTCTTCCTGTGGTTATTACGGTATATTCTGATAAGTCTTTCGATTTTATTGTAAAGACTCCTCCAGTGGCCGTTCAGCTGCTTGAGATAAGCAAGCAAAAGTCCGGTTCAGCTGAGCCTAATCGTAGGAGGATTGCTACCGTAACCTGGGATCAGATTAAAGGAATAGCCCAAGATAAAATGGTTGACCTTAACTGCTTTACCATTGAATCAGCCATGAAAATGGTCGCTGGTACAGCTCGCAGTATGGGTATCGCCGTTAGGGGTACATTTCCTGGTTAGTAATTTTAAATCTCTGTTATCAAGATGACAAAATTAACCAAGAACCAAAAGCTTGCGTTGTCAAAGATTGAGCCTGAAAAGCAGTATAAACTTTCCGAGGCAGCTAGTTTGGTGAAGGAGGTTACCACCACAAAATTTGATGCCTCTGTGGATATTGATATCCGCTTAGGGGTTGACCCTCGTAAGGCCAATCAAATGGTGCGTGGTATAGTAACTCTTCCTCACGGTACTGGAAAGGAAACTCGCGTGCTGGTGTTGTGTACCCCCGATAAGGAGGAAGCAGCTAAAGCAGCAGGTGCAGACTACGTAGGTTTAGATGAGTACATAGAGAAGATTAAAGGAGGCTGGACCGATATTGATGTAATTATCACCATGCCTACCGTTATGCCCAAAATTGGTGCACTAGGGAGAATTCTAGGGCCAAGAGGACTTATGCCTAACCCCAAAAGCGGAACCGTTACCATGGATGTGGATAAGGCCGTGACTGAGGTGAAAGCAGGTAAAATCGACTTTAAAGTTGATAGATACGGAATTGTACATACTTCCATTGGAAAGGTTTCTTTCGATGTTGATAAATTGGTAGAGAATGCTAGCGAGTTTATTCAAACCATTATTAAGCTTAAACCAGCAGCTGCCAAGGGAACTTATATCAGGAGTATTTTTCTCTCCAGCACTATGAGCCCTGGTATCCCTATCGATTCAAAATCAATTTTGGAGAAATAATAATCACAAAATAGAAACCATTTACCATGAGAAGGGAAGATAAGAATGTAATCATTGATCTGCTCAAAGAGCAAATCAATCAGTATCCTCACTTTTACCTTACCGACATTTCTACCTTGAATGCTGAGAATACCAGCAAACTTCGTCGGAAATGCTTTGAACAGGATATAAAGTTGGTGGTGGTGAAGAATACCCTTCTAAAAAAAGCACTGGAACAGTGCGAGAAGACCGATTTTTCACCTTTGTATGATACATTGACTGGATCCACTTCAATCATGTTCACCGAAGTGGGTAACGTACCAGCCAAGATGATTAAAGACTTCCGCAAAACTAACGATAGGCCTTTGCTTAAAGCTGCCTACGTTGAGGAGTCTATCTACACCGGAGATGATCAGCTAAATGCGTTAGCTAGCCTCAAGAGCAAGGATGAGCTTGTGGCCGATGTTATTGCATTGCTACAATCGCCGATTAAAACTGTTATTTCGCAGCTGAAATCAGCCCCGAATACCATTGCAGGAGTGGTTAAAACTCTTAGCGAAAGATAAATTTGAAGTAATCGTAATTTGAATTAATTAATAAACCTTAAGTAAAAATGGCAGATCTTAAGAAGTTTGCAGAAGAACTAGTTAATCTAACTGTTAAAGAAGTTAACGAACTAGCACAAATCCTAAAGGATGAATATGGCATTGAGCCCGCAGCAGCAGCTGTAGCAGTAGCCGGACCCGCAGCAGCAGCAGAAGAAGGTGCAGCAGCAGAAAAGAGCACTTTTGATGTATATATCAACTCTGCAGGTGGCGCGAAACTTCAGGTAATTAAGCTTGTTAAGGAACTTACTGGTCTTGGACTTAAAGAAGCCAAGGAGATAGTAGACGCAGCTCCAAAGGCAATTAAAGAAGGCGTTTCCAAAGAGGAGGCTGAGTCGCTTAAATCACAACTCGAAGAGGCAGGAGCAGAAGTTGAACTTAAATAAAAAAAACCTGATCGTATTAGGTACTAGAGGTTTAGAGTCTCTTTGTTAGACTCTAAGCCTTTTTATTGTTTAATTTAAGTGGTTCAACAAATCTCAAAGCGATGTCCTTAGATACAGCAAACAAACGAATTTCATTTGCCAAAACGAAGAATCAGTTTAACTATCCTGACTTTCTGGATATTCAGCTCAAATCGTTTGGCGAATTTTTTAGATTTGGTTCTTCGGTTGAGGAACGTAAACAGGAAGGGTTGTATAAAGTTTTTGCTGAGAATTTTCCCATTACAGATACTCGCAATAATTTCGTACTCGAATTTATCGATTACTACATTGATCCTCCACGTTACTCCATCGAAGAAACCATAGACAGAGGGCTAACCTATAGCGTTCCCTTAAAAGCCAAACTTAAACTGTACTGTACCGATCCCGAACACGAAGATTTTGATACGGTGCTTCAGGATGTGTACTTGGGTACTATCCCCTACATGACCCCCAGAGGTACCTTTGTGATTAACGGTGCCGAAAGGGTGGTGGTGTCACAGTTACATAGATCCCCCGGGGTTTTCTTTGCCCAAAGCTTCCATGCCAACGGTACGAAGCTCTACTCGGCGCGAATCATCCCGTTTAAAGGGTCGTGGATTGAGTTTGCTACAGACATCAATAATGTGATGTTTGCCTATATCGACCGAAAAAAGAAGCTTCCTGTTACTACTTTGCTCAGAGCTATTGGCTTTGAAAGTGACAAGGATATTCTTGAAATTTTTGGGCTGGCCGATGAGATTAAGGTCTCGAAGGTTAACCTAAAGAAACATGTCGGTAGAAGGCTTGCAGCCCGTGTACTCAAATCATGGGTTGAAGATTTTGTGGATGAGGATACCGGTGAGGTGGTAACCATTGAGCGGAACAATATCATTCTCGACAGAGAAACGCTGCTTGAGAATGAGCACATCGATGAGATTATCGATTCCGGCACAAAAACCATCCTATTACATAAAGAAGAGCAGAGCATATCTGATTATGCCATCATTTATAACACACTTCATAAGGATCCCTGTAACTCAGAAAAAGAGGCTGTAGTGCATATCTACCGCCAGCTACGGAACTCGGAGCCACCAGATGAGGCCACCGCCCGCGATGTGATTGATAAGCTATTCTTCTCCGAGAAGCGTTATGATTTGGGAGAGGTTGGGCGTTATAGAATTAATAAAAAGTTGAATCTTGACACCGACATTGACGTTAAGGTTCTGACTAAAGAGGATATTATTGAGATTATTAAGCATCTTATTGAGCTTATTAACTCAAAAGCTGATGTGGACGACATTGACCACCTTAGCAACCGTAGGGTAAGAACTGTGGGTGAGCAGCTGGCCAACCAGTTTAGTGTTGGGTTAGCACGCATGGCACGCACCATCCGCGAGCGGATGAACGTTCGCGATAATGAGGTGTTTACTCCCATTGATCTGATCAATGCCAAAACCCTTTCATCGGTTATCAACTCATTCTTTGGGACCAACCAGCTTTCGCAATTTATGGATCAGACCAACCCCTTGGCTGAGCTGACCCACAAGCGCCGTTTATCTGCGCTCGGTCCTGGAGGTCTATCCCGAGAGCGTGCCGGGTTTGAGGTACGCGACGTGCATTATACGCACTACGGTAGGCTTTGTCCCATTGAAACTCCCGAGGGACCAAACATCGGTTTGATCTCTTCGTTATGCGTGTATGCACGTATCAACGATTTGGGATTTATTGAAACTCCCTACCGAGTGGCCGAAGATGCACAGGTAAACCTCAACAACGACGACGTAGTGTACCTAAGCGCCGAAGAGGAGGAGTATAAAATCATTGGTCAGGCCAATGCGCCCTTGCATGATGATGGCAGGTTTGTTAATCCTAAGGTTAAATCAAGGTATGAGTCTGACTTTCCGCTTACTGAGCGTGAAAATGTGGCCATGATGGACGTTGCACCCAATCAGATTGCCTCCATTGCCGCCTCATTGATTCCTTTCCTTGAGAACGATGACGCTAACCGTGCGCTGATGGGCTCAAACATGATGAGGCAAGCCGTTCCGTTGATTCAGGATGAGGCACCCATTGTGGGAACCGGTCTTGAGGATGTGGTGGTTCACGATAGCCGTGTTCAAATTGTAGCCGAAGGGGATGGTGTAATCGAATATGTTGATGCTGCCGAAATTGTAGTTAAGTACTACATGACTGAGGATGATAAGTTTATCAGCTTTGAACCCGAGCAAAAACGATATACATTACCCAAATATAAAAAGACTAACCAAAATACTTCGGTAACTCTTAAACCTATTGTGCATAAAGGACAAGAGGTGAAGAAAGGACAAATCCTTACCGAAGGGTATGGCACAAAGAGTGGTGAATTAGCACTCGGACGTAACCTCAAGGTGGCATTCATGCCCTGGAAAGGGTACAACTTTGAGGATGCCATTGTGGTGAGCGAAAGGCTAGTGCGCGAAGACGTATTTACCTCAGTTCATGTGGATGAGTTTATCCTCGAGGTTAGGGATACTAAACGAGGTGTTGAAGAGCTTACCGCCGATATTCCAAATGTTAGCGAAGAGGCTACCAAAGATTTGGATGAGCACGGTATGATTCGCATCGGTGCCAACGTGGTTCCCGGTGATATCCTAATTGGAAAGATTACCCCTAAAGGAGAGTCAGATCCTACACCCGAAGAAAAATTGCTTAGAGCAATCTTTGGTGATAAAGCAGGCGACGTGAAGGATGCTTCCCTAAAAGCACCACCCTCGCTTTACGGGACCGTTATCGATAAAAAACTGTTTTCACGCTCTGTAAGAGAAACCCGAAAAGGGAAGGTGAGCGAGAAAACGGTGGTAGCCAAGCTAGATGATGATTTTACCCGAAAAACCACTGCTCTGAGAGATATCCTAGTTGAGAAACTCTTTGTGCTGGTTTCAGGTAAAACTTCTCAAGGAGTTATAGATCTTTACGGTCAGGAGGTTATCCCACGAAGCGTAAAATTTACCCAAAAGCAGCTTTCAGAGATTGATTACTTAAATATCAATCCGAACAAGTGGACTACCGATAAGAAGAAAAACGAGCTTATCCGTAAGATTATCCACAACTATAACCTGAAGTATAAAGAGCATGACGCTGATTATAAGCGTAAAAAGTTTAATATAACCATTGGGGATGAGATGCCTGCGGGTATCCTTCAGCTTGCCAAGGTTTATGTAGCTAAAAAGCGTAAGATTCAGGTTGGCGACAAGATGGCTGGTAGGCACGGTAATAAAGGTATTGTGGCTCGCATTGTTCGAGACGAAGATATGCCTTTCTTAGCTGATGGCACTCCTGTGGATATCGTTCTTAACCCGTTGGGTGTACCCTCGAGGATGAACCTTGGACAGATCTATGAGACCGTACTGGGTTGGGCGGGAGAAAAGCTGGGCGTTAAATTCTCTACTCCAATTTTTGATGGAGCGAGCATTGACGAGATTAACCAGTACACCGATAAAGCAGGGTTACCCCGTTCGGGTAAAACGTACCTGTATGACGGTGGAACCGGTGTGCGATTTGATCAGCCCACAACCGTTGGAACAATTTATATGTTCAAGCTGGGTCACATGATTGATGATAAGATGCACGCTCGTTCCATTGGGCCATACTCGCTCATTACGCAGCAGCCACTGGGAGGTAAAGCCCAGTTTGGTGGACAGCGTTTTGGTGAGATGGAGGTGTGGGCCCTTGAAGCGTTTGGTGCTTCGCATATCCTTCAAGAGATTCTTACCATTAAGTCTGACGACGTAATGGGACGTGCTAAGGCATACGAATCTATTGTGAAGGGTGAACCCATGCCACGTCCCGGAATGCCGGAGTCGCTTAACGTTCTGTTGCACGAATTGCAAGGCTTGGGACTTAATGTTAGCCTCGACTAGCATTTTGTTGCTTTTGGATGGCAATCCATCTTTTCTGATTGCCTGACGAGTAAATTAACTTTTTAACTCTAAGAAAATGTCGTTTAGAAGGGAAACTAAGGAGAAAACAGACTTCACCAACATAACCATTAGCCTATCATCTCCTGAGCTAATTCTTGAGCGTTCCAGTGGTGAGGTACTTAAGCCCGAGACTATTAACTATAGAACCTATAAACCTGAGCGCGACGGATTGTTTTGCGAACGAATTTTTGGACCCGTTAAAGATTACGAGTGCCATTGCGGTAAGTATAAGCGAATTCGTTATAAAGGCATTGTGTGCGACAGGTGTGGTGTGGAGGTGACCGAGAAAAAGGTACGCCGTGAACGTACCGGTCACATCAATCTGGTGGTACCCGTTGCGCATATTTGGTATTTCCGCTCATTGCCCAATAAAATAGGGTATTTGCTGGGCTTATCTACCAAAAAGCTCGATATGATTATCTATTATGAGCGTTATATCGTAATCAACCCGGGGATTGCCGAAGATGTAAACTACATGGATTTCCTTACGGAAGAGGAGTATCTTGATATTCTCGAAAAACTTCCCAAAGAAAACCAGCTGCTAGATAACGATGATCCTAACAAGTTTATAGCAGGCATGGGAGCTGAGGCTCTTCATATGCTGCTCTCACGAGTGGATTTGGATGAGCTAAGCTACGATTTGCGCCATAAAGCCGATAACGAAACTTCGCAGCAGCGCAAGAATGAAGCGCTGAAGCGCTTGCAGGTTATCGAAGCATTCCGTGATTCGGTAGAGATTAACCGACCCGAATGGATGATTCTTAAGGTGATACCCGTAATTCCACCGGAGCTAAGGCCATTAGTGCCACTGGATGGAGGAAGGTTTGCCACCTCTGACCTGAATGATCTGTATCGTCGTGTGATCATCCGTAATAATCGTCTAAAAAGGCTGATTGAAATTAAGGCTCCTGAGGTAATTCTACGTAACGAAAAAAGGATGCTTCAGGAATCGGTAGACTCGCTATTCGATAACTCAAGAAAGAGTAATGCCGTAAAAACTGACGCCAATAGACCGTTAAAATCCTTAAGCGATAGCATTAAGGGTAAACAGGGTCGTTTCCGTCAGAACCTGTTGGGTAAGCGTGTGGACTACTCTGCCCGTTCGGTTATTGTGGTGGGTCCGGAGCTGAAAATGCACGAGTGCGGGCTGCCGAAGGATATGGCGGCTGAGCTGTATAAACCGTTTATTATCCGTAAGCTGATTGAAAGGGGAATCGTAAAAACCGTAAAATCGGCTAAGAAGATAGTGGACCGGAAAGACCCCGTAATCTGGGATATCCTAGAGAACGTACTAAAAGGGCATCCGGTTTTACTAAACCGTGCTCCAACCCTGCACAGGCTTGGTATTCAAGCTTTTCAGCCTAAGCTAATTGAGGGTAAAGCCATTCAGCTACACCCATTGTCCTGTACCGCATTTAACGCGGACTTCGACGGTGACCAAATGGCTGTTCACCTACCATTGGGCAACGAGGCCATTCTTGAGGCTCAGATCCTGATGTTAGGCTCTCACAATATTCTTAATCCTGCCAATGGTGCACCCATTACCGTTCCTTCACAAGACATGGTTTTGGGACTTTATTACATCACTAAGATTAAAAAAGGAGCTAAAGGTGAAGGGTTAAAGTTCTATTCTGACGAGGAGGCAATCATTGTTCACAATGAGGGTAAAGCCGATTTGCACGCTTTGGTTTCATTGCGTTTGACTAAGACCGACGAAGAGGGGAATACAACCCATGAAATGGTAGAAACAACCATTGGACGAATCATCTTTAACCAGTTTGTTCCCAAAGAGGTTGGTTATGTCAATGAGCTGCTAACCAAAAAATCGCTTCGCGATATTATTGGAAAAGTGCTTAAAACAGTAGGAATTGCCAAAACCTCTCAGTTCCTTGATGATATTAAGGACCTTGGGTTTAACTATGCGTTTAAAGGTGGGCTATCCTTTAACCTCGACGACGTAACTGTTCCCATGGAGAAGCATACCTATGTTCAGGAAGGTTACGAACAAGTGGATGAGGTGATGGCCAACTATAATATGGGTCTTATCACCAATAATGAGCGCTATAATGCCATTATTGACATTTGGACACATACTAATGCTAAGCTTACCCTAACACTGCTTAAGCAGCTGGCAGAGGACAACCAAGGGTTCAACTCTGTGTATATGATGCTCGACTCAGGCGCAAGGGGCTCTAAAGAGCAGATTCGTCAGCTTTGCGGTATGAGGGGTCTTATGGCTAAGCCACAAAAGTCCGGAGCAACCGGTAGCGAGATTATTGAAAACCCAATTTTGGCCAACTTCAAAGAGGGATTATCTGTACTAGAGTACTTTATTTCTACCCACGGTGCACGTAAGGGTTTGGCCGACACGGCATTGAAGACAGCAGACGCAGGATACCTAACCCGTCGTTTGGTTGACGTTTCGCAAGACGTGATAATTACAGAATATGATTGTGGAACGTTACGTGGGCTACAGGCTATTGCCATAAAGAAAAATGAAGAGACTGTAGAATCCCTGTTTGAGCGCATCCTTGGTAGAACTGCTGTTCACGATATCTATCATCCGCTAACCGGTGAGCTGATTATTGCTTCCGGTGAGGAGTTGACCGAGGATATCTGTCAAATCATTGACGATTCTCCCATTGATCAAGTGGAAATCAGATCGGTACTCACCTGCGAATCGAAAAATGGGGTTTGCGGCAAGTGTTATGGCCGTAACCTAGCAACTGGTCGTATGGTTCAGCGTGGTGAAGCAGTTGGAGTTATTGCTGCTCAGTCAATCGGTGAGCCGGGAACACAGCTTACGCTTCGTACTTTCCACGTGGGTGGTACCGCTTCGGGAATTATCTCCGAGTCGAAAATTGTTTCCAAATTTGACGGTAAGGTAGATATAGAGGAGCTAAAAAGCGTAGAAAAGGTTGACGATGAGGGTGTTAAGCATCGTATTGTAATCGGCCGCCTTGCAGAGATGCGTATTGTGGATAAGAATACGGGCATTACCCTTTCTACACATAATATCCCATATGGCTCTAAGCTATTCATTGGGGATGGCGATACGGTTAGCAAAGGACAATTGCTTTGCGAATGGGATCCATGGAATGCAGTAATCCTTTCAGAGTCGGATGGTACTATTGCTTTTGATGCTCTGGTTAAAGATGTAACCTATAGGGATGAATCGGATGAGCAAACAGGCCACCGTGAAAAAGTGATTATTGAATCTCGTGACCGCACCAAAAACCCCACCATTAAGATTACCAAAGGGAAAGATGTGCTTAAGTCATATAACCTTCCTGTAGCATCGCATATTATTGT
>CAZKPD010000073.1:0-12127 GCA_964554585.1 uncultured Rikenellaceae bacterium | reverse complement strand
CTTATCTCTAATCCCAGATTGCTTATCCTTGATGAGCCCAACACCTATGTGGACAATAAGTTTGAAAAGGAGCTCTACGAGCTGCTGGAAGAGCTGAACAAGGAGATGGCCATCATTATGGTTTCGCACGATGTGGGAACCATTACCACCCATGTTAAAACCATTGCTTGCGTTAACCGCAACCTACATTATCATCGATCGAATGTGATAACCAATGAGCAGCTGGCTGCATACGACTGTCCCATTCAGCTCATTACGCACGGCATCATTCCGCACACCGTTTTGGGTGAGCACTAAAAGGCCAATTACCAACGCAATAACCAAATCGCAACAATGCAAAATATAGTCTCATCCTTCTTCCAATACCAATTCATGTCCAACGCTTTTTGGGCTGCGCTACTACTTTCGGTCGCCGTGGGGCTAATTGGCTCCTATGTAGTTGCCCGTCGGCTGGTGTTTTTAAGTGGAGGGATTACCCACGCCTCCTTTGGAGGCATAGGCATAGCCTACTATCTGGGATTAAACCCAATTCTTGGCGCTGCAGTGTTTGCAGTACTCTCTGCCTTTGGGGTTGAGGCCCTAAACCGCCGGATGGATGTACGCGAGGACTCGGCCATCGGCATGCTTTGGTCGGTGGGCATGGCCATTGGGATTGTCTTTATCTACCTAACCCCGGGTTACTCTCCCAACCTTATGACTTTCCTATTTGGCTCCATCCTCACCATTAACATGCAGGATATTCTCCTAATCCTACTCCTTAATATAGCGATGATTATTTTCTTCATCCTATTCTACCGCCCCATTCTTTACCTAGCATTTGACGAGGAATTTGCAAGAACACAGGGAGTTCCGGTGCGCACATTCTCCTATATCCTCAAAGGATTTATTGCGCTTACCATTATTTTCAGCATCCGTATGGTGGGAATCATTCTGCTCATCTCACTGCTTACCATCCCTCCTACTCTCGCCAATATTTTTACCAAAAGGTTTAACCGGATCATTTTTATTTCCATTCTTGTAAGCTTTCTGGGAGCAGTGCTTGGGCTTATCATGTCGTTTGGGCTGAATGTGCCCTCGGGTGCAACCATAGTAATCGCATTGGTGGGAATGTTTGGTTTGGCTAAACTAACTCACTATATTATTGTTAGAATTAAGCGAAGAACATCAGTATAATTTAACCTGAAAATATAAGTACCATGAATTTTGACATTCTTGTAATTGGAAGCGGCCCCGGTGGATACGTTGCCGCCATTAGAGCCAGTCAGCTAGGATTTAAGGTTGGCGTAGTTGAAAAAGAAAATTTGGGCGGTATCTGCCTTAACTGGGGTTGTATTCCCACCAAAGCGCTTTTAAAAAGCGCACAGGTTTACCAGTACGCCAAGGATGCTGCCGAATATGGGGTAGTAGCCGGCGAGGTTAAACCCGATTTTGAAAAAATCATTGCCCGTAGCCGCGAGGTATCGGCCAATATGAGTAAAGGGATCGAATTCCTCTTTAAAAAGAATAAGGTTGAGGTAATCAACGGATTTGGTAAGCTAAAAGGCAATGGTGTGGTGGAGGTTACCGATGCCGAAGGCAAAAAGCAGGATATCACTGCAAAGCATATTATTATTGCCACCGGAGCCCGCTCGCGCGAGCTGCCCAACCTAAAACAGGATGGCAAACGGATTATCGGATACCGTCAGGCGCTAACCCTGCCCAAGCAACCCAAATCAATGGTAGTTGTTGGCTCAGGTGCCATTGGCAGTGAGTTTGCCTATTTCTACAACTCCATAGGCACTGATGTAACGCTAGTGGAGTTTATGCCCAACGTGGTTCCTGTGGAGGATGAAGAGATATCCAAAACCTTGGAACGTTCCTTCAAAAAGAACAAGATTAAGGTAATGACCAATGCCACCGTTGAAAAGGTGGATACCGGCGGAGAGCTTTGCAAGGTGACCATTAAAACCAAAAAAGGTGAAGAGTTTGTGGATGCTGAAATAGTGCTTTCGGCTGTGGGCATTGCTCCCAATACCGAGGGAATTGGCCTTGAAGAGGTGGGCGTTGAAATGGTAAATGGTCGTATTAAGGTGGACGACTACTACCGCACCAATATTCCCGGAGTGTACGCCATTGGCGATGTGGTTCCCGGCCCTGCTCTTGCACACGTGGCATCTGCCGAAGGGATTACCTGCGTGGAGGCCATTGCAGGGATTGAAGTAAAACCCATCAACTACAAGAATATTCCCGGATGCACCTATACCAATCCCGAGGTATCGTCGGTGGGAATGAGCGAGAAGGCTGCCATTGATGCAGGATATGAGATAAAAGTGGGCAAATTCCCCTTTACCGCATCGGGCAAGGCCACCGCTGCAGGAATGCGCGATGGGTTTGTGAAGCTTATTTTTGATGCCAAGTACGGAGAGCTGTTGGGTGCCCACATGATTGGCGGCAATGTTACCGAGATGATCTCGAGCATGGTGGTAGCACGCAACCTAGAGACCACAGGGCATGAGCTGATTAAGAGCATTCACCCGCACCCCACCATGAGTGAGGCCATAATGGAAGCGGCTGCAGCGGCTTATGGCGAGGTAATACATATGTAAGCAAAAACGCATAATGCGGATAACAGGGTTTGGCAGGGTCAAACCCTGTTTTGTTTTCTACAACATTTTGTGGTAAAGCCGAAAATTTCGGGTTAAATTTGCCAATCTTTTAAAAAACCGATATACCATGAGTTTACAGTGCGGAATTATTGGCATAGCCAATGTGGGCAAGAGTACCATTTTCAACTGCATGTCGGCCACCAAGGCCGAAACAACAGGCTTCTCGTTTAGCAACAAAACCAACCTGAGCATAGTCAACGTTCCCGACAATCGGCTACACGAGCTGAACAAACGTCAAAAAACCCAAAGGATAGTACCCACCACCGTAGAGATACTGGATATTCCGGGGCTATCAAAAAGTGCCGGACGCTCCGATAAGGGAGCCAACCAGTTCCTGTCGGAAATCCGCAACTGTGATGCGCTAATCCATGTAATCCGATGCTTTGATGACGACAACCTGCCTCATGTTGATGGATCAGTCAATCCCGTAAGGGATATCGAAACGGTGAATCTGGAGCTGCAGATTAAGGATTTGGAATCGGTGGAGAAGAAAATCCTCCGGCTCGAAAAGGTGGCCAAATCGGGCGATAAGGATGCCAAGCGTGGCATTGAGGTGCTTCACGTGTACAAAGAGCATTTAGAGTCGTTTCAGAATGCTTCCACCGCACCCGTAGGCCATGACGACCAACGTTTTATTGATGACATATTCCTGCTCACCGTTAAACCGGTTATCTATGTTTGCAATGTGGACGAAAGTTCTGCCGTTAATGGCAATGCCTACGTGGAGCAAGTAAAAGCATTTTTAAAGGATGAGCGCACCGAGATCCTTACCATTGCCGGAGCAATGGAGGCCGAAATTGCAGAGCTGGAAACAGAAGAAGATCGCATGGTCTTTCTTTCTGATGTGGGGCTGAAGGAGCCCGGCGTAAACAAGCTTATAAGGGCGGCCTATTCGCTTTTGGAGCTGGAAACCTTCTTTACCGTAGGCGAAAAGGAGATTCGGGCATGGACCATCAGGCGTGGTGCCACTGCACCCCAAGCCGCCGGCGAAATACATAGCGATTTGGAGCGCGGGTTTATCCGTGCCGAAGTGATGAAATATACCGATTTCATCACCTTAGGGTCTGAACAGGCTTGCAAGGAAAAGGGTAAGCTCACCATTGAGGGTAAGAACTACATTGTAGATGATGGGGATATTTTACATATCCGGTTTAACGTATAATTTTTCGCTCTGTAAACAACACCCAAAACTCCAAAAGCGAATCAGATGGGGGGTAAGAAATAAAAAAACTCCTTTCCTGCCAATAGAAAAACCAATTCTTGTAAATTTGTAGTTCTCAACCATTGCTAAATTTAACATAATCACTGTTGTCATGAGACGTAACCTACTGCTACTCACAATTTCACTATTCCTTTTTACCAATCACACCTTAGCCCAAGACTACTTTTTTAAGCTGATTGAACCCGATAGGGAAAAAGTAAATACCATCATTACCCGAACTGTGTCTATCGATGAAGTTAAGGGCGACACCGTGTTTGCCTATGCAAGCCAAAGAGAATTTGAAGCCATTAAGCAGTTGGGGTACACGCCCGAAATCCTTGAAAATTCCGCCCATACCCCAGAAGATAGAAGCATGGCCACTACTGTGGAGGCTATGGCCAACTGGAACCTATACCCTACCTACGAGGTGTATCGGGCCATGATGAAAAAGTTTGAGCAGGAATACCCCCAACTTTGCAAACTCGATAGCATTGGGACTTCTGTACAGGGTCGACAGCTGTATGTGGTAAAAATCTCAAGCAATGTTTTGCAGGATACCCCAAAACCCGAATTTTTCTACACCAGCACCATGCACGGCGATGAAACCACCGGATTTGTGCTAATGCTTCGGCTGATTGATTACCTCCTGTCCAACTACGGTTCCGATAACCGAATAACCGATATGCTTGACCAGCTAGCCATTTATATTAACCCCAATGCCAATCCCGATGGGACCTATTATGGCGGTAATAGTACGGTTAATAGTTCCCGCCGATACAATGCCAATAGCTATGATATCAATCGGAATTTCCCTGACCCACGGGTGGGGCAAAATCCGGATGGTCCTTACCAGCCCGAAACCATTGTCATGATGAATTTTGCCTCGGAGCGCAATTTTGTTATGTCGGCCAATATTCACGGTGGTATAGAGCTGGCCAACTTTCCATGGGATGCCTGGACTACAAATGCCAATGCTCATGCCGACCATAACTGGTATTACAAGATTAGCCGACAGTACGCCGATTTGGCCCAAGAGAACGGCTCTTCGGGCTATTTTACAGGTCAAGGCAATGGCGTAACCCAGGGTGGAGATTGGTACGTGGTTTATGGCGGAAGACAAGATTACATGAACTTCTACCAGCAGTGTAAAGAGATTACCCTAGAAATATCCAACACCAAGAATCCTAATAGCTCTCAGCTTCCCAACTTTTGGAACTATAATAAGGAGGCATTGCTTAGCCATATGGAGTGGCTATACGTTGGAATTCATGGCACGGTAACCAACGCTCAGGGCAATCCGCTAAGCCTAAATATTACCGTTGCCAATCATGATAAAGACAACTCTCACGCAGTAACTAATCCGTTGCATGGGAACTATGTACGCCCCATCCAACCCGGGACCTATCAGGTAACCTATTCGCTGGAAGGGTATATTAGCCAAACCCATACCATCACGGTTCCCGACTACAACACAAAGGTTGTAAAAGATGTAGTGCTCCAGCTGGCCGGCCAAACCTCTCTGTCGGGTGTGGTAACCGACCAAACCACCGGACAACCCATTGAGGGAGCAAAAATACTACTGGTGGGCTCCAGCTTTGGCTCTGTTTATACCAACGAATCGGGATACTATATTTTTCCGGCTATAGCCGAGAATACCTATCAAATAAAAGCCTTTAAAGAAGGCTACTTAAGCGAAACGGTAACCAAAGAGCTTACGGGAGCATCCAATACGCTGAATTTTGAGCTCTCACCCACCGATATAGAGAGCTTTGAGGGAGGTATTCCCCAAGGTTTCACCTTTACTGGAGGAGATTGGGTTGTGGATAATACAACTGCATACGATGGTGATTTTAGCATGAGATCGGCATCCATTGGGAATAGCCAGTCTACCTCAATGATCATCACCCTAAATGTTGTAACCGACTCCGAAATTACCTTTGCCTACAAAGTGTCGTCGGAAAACAGCTATGACTGGCTGAAGTTTTTCGTCGACGGGAACGAAAAGGGATCGTGGAGCGGTGAAAAGGGTTGGGCTGAGGTTACTTACCCTGTAAGTGCCGGAGTACACACCTTTAAATGGACCTATAACAAGGATGTTTCCAGTAGCAGCGGCAGCGATTGCGCTTGGATTGATTGTATAAACTTCCCCCCCTCGCAAAACAACGTCCTATTCACCGTAACCTATGGAGGTGAGCCTCTGCAAGGTGCTTTGGTTACCTTTAATGGCAGAACACAAAATACCGGAGCATCGGGGCTAGCCCTATTCGAAAATCACCCCCGCGGAGCGCATCAATATACCATTGAAAAAGACGGATTCCGTGATGAAAGCGGGAGCCTCAACATTCGATATGTTGATGTGAATGTTGATGTGGAAATGGATTTAGCCAACTCGGTTATAACCACAAACCATCAAAGTTTATACAGCATATGGCCCAACCCCTTTGCCGAAACGCTAAATTTCAACCTTAACCTAACTGCTCCTACCCATGTGACTATCGATGTTTACACAATCACCGGACAAAAAATAGCGACAGTGATTAGCGGAGCAATGGGAGCAGGAGAGCACTCGGTGCAATGGCATCACTCCGATTCGGGTATCCGCTTCACACCGGGAGTGTACCTCTTTAGGGTTGTTGCCGGTGAGCAAACTGCAACCCAACGTGTTATTTTTAATGGGCAATAAAACTTTGCGCTAAGCACATAACCTTTTTTGTTACTTTTGTGGGGAGTCTTACAAACTCCCCTTTTTTTTGAGCCAAGCTACTGTATGAAAAATCACTTGCTTTTTGCTGCGATATCGCTAACTCTGCTGAGCAGTTCTCTCCTCTCCATTGGACAAATCAAGACGCCCCCCGAAAAACCACGCCTAATCGTTCAACTTGTGGTTAGCCAAATGCGCCATGATTACATCCAACGGTTTTCTGCCAAATTTGGGGATGACGGGTTTATGCTTTTGGTTAACCACGGAGCTGTTTGCAAAAATGCCAAGTACAGCCATTTAATTACTCAGCCACTACCCGGCCTCACCACCATTGCTACGGGAGCACATCCGTCTACCCATGGCATCATTTCCAATGGCTGGTACTCCATGGTTACCAAAGAAAAGGTTTTTGCCTTGCATGATGAGAATGCGCACACCATTGGCGGGGGATACAACAACGGGAAGTTTTCTCCTAAAAACATCCTAACCAGCTCATTGGGTGATGAGCTTAGGATAACAGACGCACGTTCCAAAGTGATAGGTGTTTCTTTAGATCCAAGCTCTGCCATAGCTTTAAGCGGTCGGGGTGCCAATGCAGCCTATTGGTTTGATATCGGGAAGGGGGTATGGATTTCCAACTCATACTATTTAGATAGCCTGCCCCACTGGGCAGAGCACCTTAACGCAAAGCAATACGCATCAGTCTATCTGGATAGGCCATGGAATTTACTGAATGATATTTCTTCCTATTTTGAAGCAGATACGGCAATAGGCTTTTCGGCAGATGCAGCTAAGCAAATAGCCGCTAAGGTATCCCGCATGTCATCGGGGATAGTAATGCCCAAACCGGCACGGGGAGATTTCAAATCGCTACTGGAAAGCCCTTTTGGGAATACCCATACCAAGGATATGGCCATTGAAGCTATTATTGGCGAAAAATTAGGGAAGGACAACCATACCGATTTGCTAACCATCGTCTTTACACCCACCCGAATGGTAAGCGAAAAATTTGGTTCCCATTCCGTTGAATTGGAGGATATGTACCTCCGACTGGATAGGGATTTAGCCCACTTGCTCTCATTCCTTGATCAGGAGATTGGCTCAGGAAATTACCTGGTTGTCTTAACCTCCGATCAGGGTGCCGTAAGCTCGCCCATACACCTTAAAAACCTGAAATCTCAAGGGGGTGTATTTGAATGGTCGCATGCCGAAGTGCTGTTGAGCAGCTACCTTAATGCCGTTTACGGCACAGAGCGCTGGGTATTGGGTTACCAGGCCAAACAGTTTTACCTAAACCGACGGCTCATTGAGGACTCAAAGCTGTCACTAAGCGACATGCAGGATGAGGTGGTAAGATTTCTGCTCCAGTTTTATGCCATTTCCGATGCGATAACGGCACATTCCTTACAAACCAACAGCTTTGCGCATGGCATAAACAGGCAATTCCAAAACAGCTATAACCAAAAGCGTTCGGGGGATGTGCTCATCAATCTGCTGCCTGGATGGGTTGAGCAGAACTCACAGTTTTCCTCCACCGGATCACCTTACAACTACGATACGCACGTGCCACTTGTGTGGTATGGATGGCGAATACAGCAACAACAAATCCTGTCGCCCGCGTGTATTACCGATATTGCCCCAACGCTCTCAACCCTATTAAACATTAACTGGCCCAGCGGAGCTGTGGGGAGTCCTATCCTCGAAATCATTAAATAATTCTAAATAGCTATGAAAACAACAAAAATGATGGCTGTAGTATTAACCCTCTTCATTGCGGGTTGCAGCACCACCCAAAAAAGTCAAAATGTGAAACTTGCCACCCTTAACTCCCAATGGGAGCTTATGGAACTCAACGGGGAGGCCATAATCACCGAGGCACCACTGCACATCACCCTGTCTGACGACATGAGCGTATACGGGTTTGTGGGATGTAACCAAATGTCGGGAAGCTACGATACCAAAGGTCAAAACATTATCCGGTTCAACAATCTGATATCGACAAGAATGGCCTGTAACGACTTGAACATTGAGCAAAAATTCTTACAAGCCCTCAATGATGCCGACCGATACACCATCGAAGGAGATAACCTTTATTTGGGTACTGAAAGGGATAACCGCATGGCCGTACTAAAAGTAATGAGCACCCATGGAATCTTAAACACCCGTTGGGTGCTTGAAGAGCTTAATGGCAAAGCCGTAAAAAAGGTGGAAATACAGGGCAACGAAGCTTACTTTATCCTAAAAACCAATGGAAAGATTATTGGCTACACCGGATGCAACCACTTTAACGGAGCCTACGATCTGAAGAAAAAACAAAAAATCGATTTCGGCAAGCATATGGCAGTTACCCTTATGGCGTGCATGGATGAGCTGATTAATGAACATGAGTTCTTGCAGGTTTTTGATCAAGCAGACAGCTACTCTGTAGATGGAGAGCTATTAACCCTGAAAGCAAAGAAAAAGGGCTTAGCCACATTTAGGGCCGTTTCTTTTAAGTAGTATTGAAAAGGAGTCACCCCTTTTTGTAAACCAATGCTTGGTTTAACATGAATTGGCTACTCGAAAAGCGATCTCGAACCCTATGGGAAAATAGCAATTAACCCATTCCTACAGCTTCGAAACTGTTTAACATCATGTTTTTATAAAACGCTTTTCTTTTGTTTATTCGTTTATTAACGTGAAATTTACAGCTGATTATAAAATACATTGACAAGAATATTCTGCATTAGAGTTTTCAAGTCATAATCACTTAAAATGTTTTAAAATGGATGCAAAAAAGTTAATGGCTGATCTGGAAAAAAGACATCCAGGCGAAAGCGAGTTTTTACAGGCAGTACACGAAGTTCTCGAGTCTGTTGAAGAGGTTTACAACCAGAACCCCAAATTTGAGAAGCACAAAATTATCGAGCGCATGGTTGAGCCCGATCGCGTTTTCACTTTTAAAGTGCCCTGGGCTGACGACGAAGGGAATATCCATGTAAATATTGGCTATCGCGTTCAGTTTAACGGCGCCATTGGGCCATACAAAGGCGGTATTCGTTTCCACCCCAGCGTAACCCTTTCTTCGCTTAAGTTCTTAGGCTTTGAGCAAACTTTTAAAAATGCTCTAACTACCCTACCCATGGGTGGTGGTAAAGGGGGTTCCGATTTTAACCCAAGAGGACGTAGCGACAATGAAATCATGCGTTTCTGCCAAGCTTTCATGCTAGAGCTTTGGAAGCACATTGGTCCTGAGACCGACGTTCCCGCCGGTGATATTGGCGTTGGAGCTCGCGAAGTAGGCTATATGTACGGAATGTACAAGAAATTGGCCGGCGACCATACCGGAGTATTTACCGGTAAAGGTCTAAACTGGGGAGGTTCCCTAATCCGTCCCGAGGCAACCGGTTTTGGTGCTGTTTACTTCCTTGACCATATGCTTCAAGCCAAAAAGGATACCCTAAAAGGAAAAACGGTAGCCATTTCCGGTTTTGGTAACGTAGCTTGGGGTGCTGCCCTTAAAGCAACTGAACTAGGTGCAAAAGTAGTTGCCATTTCAGGTCCTGATGGATATATTTATGATGAGGCAGGTGTTAGCGGCGAGAAAATTGACTATATGGTTGAGCTTCGTACCTCTAACCAAGATATCGTTGCTCCTTATGCTCAGAAATTCCCCGGTTCAAAATTTGTTGCCGGAAAGAAACCCTGGGAAGTAAAAGTTGACATTGCCATGCCTTGTGCTATCCAAAACGAGCTAAACGGTGATGATGCTGCTACCCTTGTAAAGAACGGCGTTATTGTTGTTGCTGAGGTATCTAACATGGGATGCACTCCTGAGGCTATCGCAACCTTTGTTAATAAGAAGATTAACTTTGCCCCCGGTAAAGCAGTGAACGCTGGTGGTGTTGCCACTTCGGGCCTTGAGATGAGCCAAAACAGCCTTAAAATGAGTTGGACTCGCGACGAGGTTGACATGCGCTTAAAGCAAATCATGGAAAACATCCATCAAGCTTGTATCGATCACGGTACTGAGCCCAATGGTTACATTAACTACGTAAAAGGAGCTAACATTGCCGGCTTTATGAAAGTTGCCAATGCCATGTGCGACCTTGGTCTTATAATGTAATTACACTCGATTGTAACCTTTAGTGGCTATCCCAAACGGATAGCCACTTCTTTTTTAATAATATATATCACCCTCTATCCAAGCTACACCCAAACAGCTCATTATCTACTGTATATAAAATTTAAGGCGCTATGAACAGCTCTATAAAATCACATTCAAATGTAAATCAAAAAATACCCGTAACCTTTTCAAAAAAATAATGTAAATTTGACCATACTGGTACTATTCCCCATAACCAAACATGTCTGACAGTATTCATTTATGCAACTATTTTCCGATATAGTATACAACCTTTCACTACTGGTAGCGCTTAGCGTTATCTCCGGATTTATTAATAATCGATGGTGTAGTTCTACCCATAAAGGGGCTATTGTGCAAGGCCTACTATTTGGCACCGTGGCTCTGTTGGGAATGATTAATGCGGCGGTTATCATTGAAGGGCTTTTTTATGATGGGCGATCGGTTATTCTATCCCTTGCCGGACTCTTCTTTGGCCCTCTTGCAGCAATTATCTCAACCCTAATGGTGGTAACTCTCCGTATTGTACAAGGGGGTGTGGGGCTTTTGTCTGGCATTCTAATTTCTGTGGGTTCTGCAGCAATAGGTACTTTTTACTACTACCGCCGCAAGGTGACCCAAAAAGGGTTCTCCTTTCTATTCTTAGTACGGTTTGCCTATACGGTACACCTGTTCATGCTTGCTATCCTACTCACCCTCCCATCCCACCTAATGCATACGGTTATTCCTAATATGGGATGGATTATTGTTACCTTATATCCTCTGGCGACTATCCTAATTGGAAAAATCCTTTCTGATCAAGAAAATAAATCGAAAATCCTTGTCGCTCTGCAGAATAGAGAATCCGTATTTAGCTCGTTGGCTCTCTACTCTCCCATTGGCATTTGCAGGCTCGATAGGGAGGGATACTTCACCTTTGCAAACGAGAGGTTAGCAAAAATTGTGGGGTTAAAAAGTAGTGCTCTTCTAGGTAAGCATTATTCAAGCATTGCGTACCCTCTTGACTCAAAAAACGTTGATGAGCACTTTGCCAACCTGTTAACTCGGGGTAACATTTTTAGGTTAGAATTTAGGGTAAACTACAAAAAGGCAGACTCTCATTGGGTTTTAGGAATTCTTGGGGCCGAAACCGATGATACAGGAAAAACTACCGGTTATGTGGGTGCTGTTTTTGATATTGAGGAGAGAAAAAAGGTGGAAGAGGAGCTAAAGCTCTTTCAAACCATTTTTTTTTCAACCCAATCGGGCATTGTGTTGGGCTATGGAACCGACCTAATCCTCAGCACCATGAATCCTGCCTTTGCCGAAATGCATGGGTACACTATTAACGAACTGGAAGGAAACCCCATCTCTATCCTGTTCCCCGAAGAGGAAAGGGCTCGTATTTTACAAAACGTAGAGGAAGGGTACCATAAAGGGCATTATACTTTTCAATCATGGCATCTCAAAAAGGATGG
>CAZKPD010000072.1:0-12206 GCA_964554585.1 uncultured Rikenellaceae bacterium | reverse complement strand
GGTGAGGGTGCCGAACCCGGATCAACATTTAAGCTGGCCTCGCTCATCGCCCTGCTGGAGGATGGGTATGTTACCTTTGAAGACACTATTGATACAGGCCGTGGGGTTGCGCGCTACTACGACAAAACGATAAAAGACTCCAAAGAGGGAGGCTATGGCAGGCTTTCGGTAAAAGAAATTTTCGAGTACTCCTCAAACGTAGGATTCACCGAACTCATCACTAAGCACTACACCGGAAAAGAAAGGGCATTTATCGACAGGCTGTACTCTATGAATCTTAACCAGCCGTTAGGGTTACCCATCAAGGGTGAAGCAATGCCATACATTAAGTATCCTGGCGATAAGCTGTGGTCGGGGGTTACACTCCCCATGATGAGCATTGGATACGAGGTAACGCTAACCCCGCTGCAAATCCTCACTTTTTATAACGCCATAGCCAACGACGGAAAAATGGTACGCCCAAAGTTTGTGCACTCCATTCGTCAACACGGAAGCACCGAAAAAGTGTTTAGAACAGAGGTCATAAACCCTTCCATTTGCTCTAAAAAAACCTTGGCTAAGGTTCGCGAAGCGCTAGAGGGAGTGGTTGAAAACGGAACTGCACGCAACCTCAAGGATGCCAACTTTAAAATTGGAGGCAAAACCGGCACGGCACAAATTGCACGTGGATCCATGGGCTATCGCAACGAGCAAGGGATAAGCCACCAAGCCTCTTTTGTGGGATATTTTCCTGCCGACAATCCCAAATTCTCGTGCATTGTAGTAGTCAACTCGCCTTCACGAAGCGTTTACTACGGAAACTTGGTAGCCGGTCCAATCTTTAAGGAAATCGCCAATAAGGTGTATGCCACCAACCCCGACTGGTTCCCAAAAATTGGGAACAACACCGAGCTAGCTGAGCTCCCCGAATCAAAAAGCGGATATAAACCCGAACTACAACGGGTATTGGCAAACCTATCCATTCCCTATGTTGACGTTACCCCCGAGTCGATGTGGGTATATACCAAACGAACGGATGATGGAATTGAAATGGAGGGTCGAAAGGTGATGGACAATCTGGTTCCAAACGTGATGGGAATGTGCCTTAAGGATGCCCTTTTCCTGTTGGAAAATAGCGGTTTAAAGGTATCAGTAAAGGGAAGGGGTACCGTTAGAAATCAATCTGTCCTTCCGGGAACCCGTGTGGGGAGGGGCGAACGAATAACCATTGAAATGAGCATGACCTAAATGAAAGAGCTGAGTTCCATAATCAGAAATATTAACCCAACAGAGATTGTCGGATCTCTCGCAATCCCCATTGCCGGCCTCCAAATTGATTCGAGGCAGGTAAAAAAGGGCTCACTATTTATTGCCCTTACCGGAACACAAGTAGATGGTCATGACTTTATCGATTCGGCCATTGCGCTGGGTGCCCCTGCCGTGGTTTGCCAAAGCAAACCAAACACCCTTGCCCCCGGCATTACCTACATTGTGGTTTCTGACACAAGTATTGCTTTAGGACAAATTGCCTCAGCGTTTTACGACAATCCCTCCAAAAAGCTTACCCTAGTAGGCATTACGGGGACCAACGGAAAAACAACTACTGCCACCCTACTCTATCGTTTAGCCGGAGAATTAGGACATAAATCTGGACTTATCTCAACCATTAGCTATCGGATTGGAGAGGAATCACAAGCCAGTACCCATACTACTCCCAACGCCATTGAGCTAAATAAGCTGCTCAGCAGAATGGTAGAGCAACAGTGCACCCATTGCTTTATGGAGGTTAGCTCGCATGCCATACATCAGCATCGGATTGAGGGACTGCAGTTTTCCGGTGGAGTATTCAGCAATATCACGCACGATCACCTTGATTACCATCATACCTTTAAGGAGTACATCAGCGCTAAAAAAGCATTTTTCGATCAGCTGCCTAAAACAGCTTTTGCCCTTACCAATGTTGACGATAAGAACGGTATGGTCATGGTTCAAAACACAAAGGCACGAGTACATACCTACTCGCTCCGAACCATGGCAAACTATCGATGCAAAATAGTTGAACAGCTGCCTCAGGGTATGCAGCTGATTATTGATGGTGTAGAGATGTGGAGCAGGCTGATTGGCGGATTTAATGCCTATAATCTTTTGGCCGTATACGGTACAGCCCATCTACTGGGTTTCGACCCAGAGCAAACCCTAGCCTCGCTGAGCGCAATGGGTCCGGTAGATGGACGATTTGAAAACCTTGTTGCTCCCAACGGGGTAACAGCCATTGTGGACTATGCGCACACCCCCGATGCCCTTGAAAATGTGATATCAACACTGATCAAAATTAAACCCGAGGGAAATAGGATACTGTGTGTTGTTGGTGCCGGAGGCAATAGGGATAAGACCAAACGCCCCATTATGGCAAAGGTTGCCCTGCTTGGATGTGATATGGTGATCCTCACCTCGGACAATCCAAGGAATGAGGATCCCATGGATATAATTAATGACATGAAGGAAGGTGTGGACAGCTCATCCGCAGGAAAAGTGCTAACCATTCCCGATCGGCGGGAGGCTATACGAACAGCCTGCCTATTGGCCAACCCGAGCGATTTGGTGCTCATTGCAGGAAAAGGGCACGAAAACTATCAGGAGATAAAAGGGGTAAGATACCCATTTGACGATAAGCAAGAGGTTACCGAAGTTTTTAAACAGTTAATGCCATGATATACTACCTTGCAAAATATTTAAGCCAATTCGATATCCCCGGGATCGGAATGTTCAACTACATCTCATTCCGTACAGGTGCAACCATTATTACCGCATTGCTCATATCGATGCTTACCGGGAAAAGGATTATTAAATACCTTAAGCGAAAGCAAATTGGTGAAGAGGTAAGAAATCTTGGCCTCGAAGGCCAAATGCAAAAAAGCGGTACCCCTACTATGGGAGGTATTATTATTTTAATCGCTACACTGGCTCCGGTTTTACTCTTTGCCGACATCAAAAATATCTATGTAATCATTATGCTTGTCTCCACTGCATGGCTAGGGATGATTGGTTTTGCGGATGACTATATTAAAGTTTTCAAGAAAAGAAAAGCAGGCCTTTCGGGTAAGCTTAAAGTTTTAGGTCAAATAATTCTTGGCCTGTTTGTGGGGATTACCATGTACCTAAGCCCTGATATTGTGGTTAGGGAGAAAACGAGTCCTTCCACCATTCAAGCGATTAGCCAGGTTGAGGGAATAGAGACAGGTTTGAATACTGATGTTAATCAAACTGAGCAGAATATCAACAGCAAGACAACAAAAACCACCATCCCATTTTTCAAGAACAACGAATTCGACTACAAGTATTTGGTGCCATTTAAGGGTAAGTGGGGGGGGATGCTGGTATGGGTAGTTTTTGTTATTGCAGTAATTTTTATTGTTACAGCAGTATCCAATGGTGCCAATTTAACCGACGGGTTAGATGGCCTGGCAACAGGTGTTAGCGCTATTATTGGTACAACGCTTGGCATTTTTGCCTATGTGGGCGGTCATATTGTATATGCCGATTACCTCAACATCATGTACCTGCCCGGTACCGGTGAACTGGTGGTGTTTATGGGCGCTTTTATTGGTGCAGCCATAGGCTTTTTGTGGTACAACAGCTACCCTGCACAGGTATTTATGGGCGATACGGGCAGCCTGGCCATTGGGGGCATGATTGCCATTTTTGCCATCCTAATCCGTAAGGAGCTGCTCATCCCCATCCTTTGCGGGATTTTCTTTGTCGAGGCCCTATCGGTAATGATACAGGTTAGCCATTTTAAACGTACTAAACGCAAGTATGGCGTTGGACGGAGAGTTTTCCTCATGTCGCCGCTTCACCACCATTACCAAAAAAAGGGGTATCCGGAACCAAAGATTGTTGTGCGGTTTTGGATTGTCGGGGTAATTCTGGCTGTTATAACCGTTGTAACACTTAAGATTAGATAGTATGACACTGCGGAAAGAGACCCATCGGATTGTTGTTCTTGGAGGCGGCGAAAGCGGCGTAGGTGCTGCTGCACTTGCCACAAAGCAAGGCTTTGATGTATTCTTGTCCGATAAGGGAACAATAGAACCAAAATACAAAGAGCTGCTCAGTGCATACAACATTAAATGGGAAGAGGGTGCACATACCCAAAGCCTTATCCTTAATGCTAGTGAGATCATCAAATCGCCGGGCATACCCGATAGTGCACCCATAATACAGCAGATCAAACAGGCCAATATCCCCATTATCTCCGAGATTGAATTTGCAGGCCGATACACAAGTGCTTATACCATCTGCATAACGGGCAGCAATGGAAAAACAACAACCACACTACTCCTTTACCATATGCTCAAAAAGGCCGGGTTAAATGTGGGCTTAGCCGGGAATGTGGGGCAAAGCTTTGCTTTGCAAGTGGCCGAAAACGAATTTGAATACTATGTGATAGAGCTAAGTAGCTTTCAGCTGGATTACATGTTCAATTTTAAGGCCGATATCGCCATTCTGCTAAATATTTCGCCCGACCACTTGGATCGGTACGATTTTAAGATGGAAGAGTACGTGAAATCCAAATTTCGAATAACCCAAAATATGTCAGAAGATGAGTACTTTATCTTCTGCTCCGACAATGACGTAACTACCGATCACCTCAAACAGATCGTACTAAAAGCTCAGATGTTGTCCTTCTCGCAGGAACAACACCAAGGGCAAACTGCATTTCTATTGGATGATACAATGTATTTAAACTTCAACAATAACGATTTTAGCATGTCGATTAATGATCTAGCATTACAAGGGCGTCACAATGTGTATAACTCAATGGCTGCAGGCATAGCCGGACAAGTGCTCGATATTAGAAAGGATGTGATTCGGGAGAGCCTAGCCGATTTTCAGGGCGTTGAGCATCGGCTTGAGCCGGTGCTCAAGATTAGGGGCGTGCAGTACATTAACGACTCTAAAGCGACCAATGTGAACTCTACCTGGTATGCGCTAGAAAGCATGAACGAGCCTGTAATATGGATAGTTGGAGGCATGGATAAGGGCAATGACTATGCTGAACTTACTCAGCTGGTTAAAGATAAGGTAAAGGCCATTGTGTGCTTAGGTATCGATAACTCTAAAATTCATGCGGCTTTTGCGCATATTATTCCAACTATTGTGGATACGCGCTCAGCAAAAGATGCTGTAAGGCAAGCCTATGAGCTCTCAGCTCCCGGTGATGTAGTACTGCTCTCGCCTGCTTGTGCCAGCTTCGACCTTTTTGAAAACTATGAGGATAGAGGAAAACAATTTAAGGAAGCCGTTAAAAACCTGTAAATACTAATGTGAAGGAATGGAAGGCTTTTTAAAACGATATTTTAAGGGAGACCGAGTAATCTGGCTGATTATTGTACTGCTATCAGTGGTATCACTGCTTGCCGTATATAGTTCAACCGGATCGCTAGCCTACCGATATCAGGGCGGAAACACCACCTACTACTTTTTAAAGCAGTTCGGGTTTTTAGCCATCGGGTTGGTCATCATCTTTTTGGTTCACCTTATCCCTTATAAAGTCTATTCGCCTATTGCTCCACTCCTAATCTACGTGGCTATCCCTCTTTTGCTGGTAACCCTGCTTTTTGGGACAAACATCAACCAAGCAGCCCGATGGCTGGAGATTCCGGGACTGGGAGTTACCATCCAAACATCAGACTTTGCCAAGCTAGCGCTAATCATCTATATCGCTCGGGTATTATCACTAAAACAGAATGAGCTAAATGATTTGAAAAAAACATTTCTTCCGCTGATAGTGCCCATTGCCCTTGTTACACTGCTCATTTTACCTGCCAACTTCTCTACAGCAGTAATGCTGGCCATTGTTAGCTGGATTATGCTCTTTTTAGGCAGGGTTAGTCCTAAGCATCTGTTTGGATTTAGTGCACTTGGAGTAGTCCTTTTGGTTATATTCTTTTTTGTGGCACAAAACACCACAACGCTAAACCGTGTGCAAACCTGGAAAAATAGGATTGAGAATTTCAGATCGGATGAGCAGGGCGAAAATTATCAGGCCACACAATCGAAAATTGCTATTGCCACAGGAGGAATGGTGGGCAAAGGGCCGGGCAACAGCACCCAGCGAAATATGCTGCCACATCCCTACAGCGATTTTATATATGCCATAATTATTGAAGAATATGGGCTTATTGGCGGACTGATAGTGCTTGCACTTTATATGGTTTTGCTGTTTAGGGCAGGCATAATCGTTAAAAAAGCCCGCAGGACCTTCCCCGCATTTCTGGTAATGGGATTAACCCTGCTGGTAGTATTCCAGGCGTTGGTCAACATGGCTGTTGCCGTAAACCTGATTCCCGTTACTGGGCAACCACTCCCATTGGTCAGTATGGGAGGTACATCTATTCTGTTTTCTAGTGCATCATTCGGCATTATACTTAGCGTGAGCCGAAGCCAAAATAAGGAGGAACTATTTGATGGTGAAGACCCACAGGATAATAATTAGCGGTGGTGGCACCGGTGGCCACATTTTTCCGGCACTCTCTATAGCCAATGCCATAAAAGAGATTGCTCCGGATACCCAAATCCTTTTTGTTGGAGCCGAGGGAAAAATGGAGATGGAAAAGGTTCCGGCTGCCGGATATAACATAAAAGCCTTGCCGGTGGTTGGTTTCCATCGTAAGCTCACCCTTCGAAACCTGGCTTTTCCCTTTAAGTTGCTCAGGAGTATGGCCTTGGCCAAACGCATCGTAAAAGAGTTTAAACCGCATGTGGCTGTTGGTGTGGGTGGCTATGCCAGCGGTCCAATTCTAAAAGTAGCACAGCGCATGGGAGTACCAACCCTGCTCCAAGAGCAGAACTCATATGCAGGGGTAACCAATAAGCTTTTGGCACAAAAGGCCAACAGTATCTGTGTTGCCTACGAGGGGATGGAGCAATATTTCCCGAAAGAGAAAATTGTAATCACAGGTAATCCCATTCGCAAGGGATTAACCCATGTGCATGAGCTGAAAGAGGAGGCTTTCGCATTCTTTAACATCCCTGCAAATCACAAAGTAATACTGGTCGTTGGAGGAAGCCTTGGCGCACGAACCATCAACGACAGCATTTTAGCCGGTGTTGATAAGATAATGGATTTAGATAATACAACCCTTATCTGGCAAACGGGTAAGCTGTATCACCAAGAGATAACCCAGCACCTAGCACAAAAAAAAGGGAACAACATCCAAGTATTCGATTTTATCAATCGGATGGATTATGCCTATGCGGCAGCCAATATCGTTATTTCAAGAGCTGGCGCAGGAACCATATCGGAGCTTTGTGTAGTAGCCAAACCCTGCATTCTGGTGCCCTCTCCAAATGTAGCAGAGGATCATCAAACTAAGAATGCACTGGCGCTGGCCAACCGCAATGCGGCCGTAATGGTTAAGGATAAAGATGCGCCTGAAAAGCTGGTTGAAACGGCCATTTTACTGCTACAAGATGAGCAAAAAACGAGTGAACTGGAACAAAAAATTAGCGCAATGGCCTTGCCCGATGCAGACCAGGAGATTGCCAAAAGGGTACTCCAATTGGTAAAAGAGTGAACAGAAATAAACGTAACGTATGAATATTGAGTAACGATAGGGAATGGAGATTAACCTGAAACATATAAAGAGCGTTTACCTCATTGGCATTGGCGGCATTGGCATGAGCGCCTTAGCGCGCTATTTTAACCATAACGGGTTGTATGTTGCCGGATATGACAGCACCCCAACTCCACTAACCCAAGCCTTACAAGCTGAAGGGATGGAGATCCATTTTACGGATGGCGTAGAGGAAATTCCTAAACGGATTACCGATAATCCTAAGGATAGCCTTGTAATTTATACTCCTGCTATTCCTCACGACCATAGGGAGTTGAACTACCTCATTCAAAAACAATTTACCATCATCAAAAGGGCTCAAACCCTTGGTCTAATTTCAACCGATTATTCTACTGCTGCAGTGGCTGGTACTCACGGTAAAACGAGCACCACTACCCTTTTGGCACATATGCTGAACGGTACGCCGCAGGGTTGCAACGCATTTTTGGGCGGAATATCCAAAAATATCAAGAGCAATTTGCTGATTAGCAATAGTAAGCGTTTAGCCGTTGAGGCTGACGAGTATGACAGGAGTTTTCATTACCTAAATCCTGAGCTGGCCATTATCACATCGGTTGATGCCGACCATTTGGATGTGTATAGCACAAAAAGTCAGGTGCTAGAGGCTTTTGTCACTTTTATCTCTCAGATTAAACCCAACGGGACGTTGGTGATCAAGAAAGGGCTTGAGCACTTGGCTAAAGACTTTCCGGGCATTAACGTATTCACCTACTCTGTCGATCAAAAAGCAGACTTTTACGTGTCGGATCTTGAGCTGTCGGAAGGGATTGCCACCTTTACCCTTCACACGCCCAACGGATCCATTGAGGGTTTGGAACTGGGTATCCCCGGAAAGTTTAATGTGGAGAATGCCGTTGCGGCCTCTGCTGCCGCACTAGCTTGGCATATTGACGAAGCACAGCTTAGGAACGGCCTAAAAACATTTGCGGGTGTTGAGCGACGAGTCGATCTCCGTTTCAAATCGAAAAATACCATCTATATTGACGATTACGCACATCATCCCGAAGAGCTAAAAGCCTGTATAACCTCAACCCGTGAGATTTTTCCGCACAGGAAAATAATCGGCATATTTCAGCCGCACCTATACTCTCGCACTAAAAATTTTATGGATGAGTTTGCCGCAAGCCTAAGCCTACTGGACGAGCTTATCCTATTAGACATCTACCCGGCTAGGGAAAAACCAATCCCGGGAATTACCTCTAGCGGCTTACTCGAACGAACCAACATCGGTTTTAAAAGGCTATGCTCACTTGAGAATACCGTAGACCAACTCAAAGGGATGGATTTAGAGGTGTTGCTCACCATGGGAGCAGGCAACATTAGCACGCTGGTAAAACCCATTGAGCAGATGCTCAAAGAAAGGAGGGATGGCCATGAAGACTAAAAAGATTACGCTCTTCTTTGTGAAGTGGGCGGCAATAATCACCTATCTGGCAGTTTCCCTCTCTTTTGTAAGCAAAAGAGCCGAGCAGCTGGTATGCTCATCCATTGAAGTGATGATTGAAGACAGCCTGCAAAACGCTTTTATTACCCGTTCAGATGTGCTTGCAACGATTGAAAAACAGCACTCGAACCTGATAGGGATACCCCTACACCTAATCAATACGTTGGCCATTGAAGAGAACCTAAAAAGCTTACATGCGGTTAAAAATGTTAATGCCTATAAAATGGATAATGGCAAGCTGGCCATTATGATTGATCAGCGAAAACCCATTGTTCGAGTAATCAACCGAAATGGGCAAGGCTATTATATTGACCACGAAGGGTACATTTTACCGCTATCGAACAAGTTCACCTCACACGTTTTGGTTTTAAATGGGAATATTGACGCACCTTATATAGAAAGATCCGACGCTAGAATAAGCTCGTGGACAACCAATGAGAGTAACGCCGAACCGCTAATTTCACAGCTATTCAACTTTGTAAAATTCATTCATTCCGACAAGTTTTGGTCATCACAAATAACCCAGATTTACGTTAATAATCCGGAGAATATTGAGCTAATCCCAAGGGTAGGAAGCCACACCATACTGCTAGGGAACCTCGATGATTACCAAACCAAGCTAGAAAACCTAAAACTTTTTTACCAAAAAGCCCTGCCCCAGGAGGGTTGGAACAAATACCAACAGATTAACCTAAAGTACCGAAATCAAATAGTATGCACAAAAAGATAACCGCCATGCCACACAAAAACGAATATGTTGCTGCCATAGACCTTGGAACAACCAAGATTGTTACCCTAATTGGCAAGAAAAACGACAACAATAAGATTCATATTGTTGCTTATGGTTCAACCACTACATCCGGAATTCGGCGTGGGATTGTACACAACATCGAAGAGACCGTAGCCTCTATCCAGAGAACTGTAGAACAGGTTCGGCAAAAAACAGAAATTGAGCTTCGCGATGTTTTTGTAGGCATTGCAGGACAGCACATCAAAACGCTAAAAACCAGTAACGGGATAACCCTTAGGGACGACGAAGAGATTATATCACCGGAAAATGTGGATGCGCTAATCCAGGATACCTATAAGATTGCGCTCGAACCCGGAGAAGAGATCCTCCATGCCCTTCCCCAGAGCTTCATTGTAGATAATGAAACGGGGATTAAAAACCCCATTGGGGTTGCCGGAAAAAAGCTCTCCGCAAATTTTCATCTGGTAATTGGCCAAACTCACTCTGCCAAGAACATTGAGAAATGTGTTAACCGACTTAAACTTTCGGTAAAGGATCTAATCCTGGAGCCACTTGCATCGGCAGAAGCCGTGTTAACCGAAGATGAGAAGGAGGCAGGGGTAGTGCTGCTTGATATTGGTGGCGGAACGACCGACTTGGCTATCTTTTACGATGGAATTGTTAGGCATACAGCGGTTATCCCATTTGGTGGCGAGATAATTACCCATGACATTAAAGAGGGCTGCGCCATCCTAAAACGACAAGCCGAACAGCTTAAGGTTCAATATGGTTCTGCTTTAGGGGATATTGCCCCTGACGACAAGGTTGTAACCATTCCGGGCATTAGCGGAAGGGATCCAAAAGAAATCTCTTTCAAAAGTTTAGCCTACATCATCCAAAGCAGGATAGAAGAAATTTTGGGCTTTGTAAACTTCGAAATTGAGAACTCGGGTTATGCCGATAAGCTGAATGCGGGTATTGTGTTAACCGGAGGCGGTGCAAAACTACGACACCTATCGCAGCTGGTTAAGTTTAATACCGGATACGATGTACGCATAGGCTTCCCCAACGAACACCTTTCGGCTGACTCGGCAGAGTCTATTAATATACCCGAAATGTCCACCGGAATAGGGCTTATCATTAAAGGTCTTGAGTATATGGAATCGGATGATACTCCTACTCATCAGGAAGAAAAAGAACAAGCCGATCCCAAACTCATTACTGAAAATAAGCAGAAGTCGAAAAAGGTAAGAACAAACAGTATCATGCAAAGGCTAATGTCAACCGTTTCGGATCTGTTTGAAGAGAACGATGCAGAGATGTAGCATTTTGTGCAAAGCTGTTACTACACTGCAAAAGAGCAATTATTAATTTACAATACGAAAAGCCATGAGTGAAGAGCTAATTCCTTTTGATCTACCCATATTAAATAAGTCCATCATCAAGGTGATTGGCGTGGGTGGTGGCGGCGGAAACGCCATAAACCATATGTTTAAACAGGGAATTAAAGATGTGGATTTTGTGGTATGTAATACCGATGCCCAAGCTATAGAGAATAGCCCTGTTAGCATAAAAATTCAGCTGGGTTCATCGCTTACCGAAGGGCGTGGGGCCGGCAACAAACCCGAAATTGGCGAGCAAGCAGCTATAGAGAATATTAAGAATGTAGAAGAAGCCCTTAGCGATGGTACCAAAATGGTATTTATTACCGCAGGCATGGGGGGCGGAACCGGAACTGGTGCTGCACCAATCATTGCTAAAGCGGCCAAAGAGATGGGTATTCTTACCGTCGCCATTGTTACCATTCCATTCCGCAATGAGGGAAAAAGGAGAATTGAGCAAGCCATTGAAGGGATTGAGAAATTGGAACAACACGTGGATTCCCTGTTAGTGATAAACAACGAAAAGATTAGGGAGATCTACGGAGACCTGAAGCTCTCCGAAGCATTTGCACGGGCCGACGATGTGCTAGCTACCGCTGCCAAGGGTATCGCCGAGATAATTACTGTTCATGGCTATATTAACGTGGACTTTGCCGATGTGGAAACGGTGATGGCCAACAGTGGCGTTGCCATTATGGGATCTGCCATGGCCTCGGGCGAGGACCGAGCACTAATTGCCGTAGAAAAGGCGCTGTCATCCCCATTGCTCAACAACTATGATATTTCCGGTGCTCGTAACATACTACTCAACGTAACCTCGGGTGCAAATGAGATTACCATGGACGAAATTGGTCAGATAACCGATTATGTTCAAAAAGCTGCCGGTGATGATGCCGACCTCATCTGGGGTAACGGCACCGATGAGCGATTGGGAGAAAACCTAAACGTAACCGTTATTGCGACAGGTTTTGAAACCAACAGCATTCCTGAACTCTACGCTCGCAAAAAGAAAATTGACATCATCCATCTTG
>CAZKPD010000071.1:0-12491 GCA_964554585.1 uncultured Rikenellaceae bacterium | reverse complement strand
GGAACCGATACGGAAGAGGCTATGACCTTGCGCTCTAATGCCGATGAGATAAACCGGATTTTGGAGGAGCAGATCAATGAGCGCCTAACCATTGCTGGGATAGAGATTATTGAGGCAAGGATAAACTATTTGGCTTATGCACCCGAGATTGCTGCCGTTATGCTTCGCAGGCAGCAGGCCGATGCCATTATTGCTGCCCGTGAGAAGATTGTGGATGGTGCTGTGGGCATGGTTAAAATGGCATTGGATAGGCTGGCTGAAGATAAAATTATTGAATTTGATGATGATAAAAAGGCCGCAATGGTAAGTAATCTTATGGTAGTGCTAACGTCTGAAGATTCAGTTTCTCCTATTATCAATGCAGGAACTTTACATCAATAAACGATGTCGAAGAAAAAACCATTTGTGTTAAGAATAGATCCGGACAAGTTGGAGGCCTTAGAAAAGTGGGCCTCTGACGAGTTCCGTAGTATCAATGGGCAAGTGGAATGGATTATTGACCAAGCCCTGAAAAAGGCGGGTCGTAACAGGTTGAAAAAAGACGAAAATTCAACCTCTCGGGAGGGGTGAGTGGTTCTATACGGATTCTCACCAATCTTTTTCAGTATAAACTCTAATTTGTAAAAAATATTAAAAATGGCTCGTAATAGTGTTACCTCAAAGAAACCATGCCCCAAGTGTGGAAACAAAGATTTTTTAATGAGTGAAATGTTTATGCATGAAGGGAAAGGAGCAAGGTTCTTCAACTTTCCAAATCGCCGACTCACAACATTTACTTGCGCACAATGCAGCTATACCGAATTATATAACGTTCCCATGAGTAAGGCTTCTGCTTTGATAGACCATTATTTTTCATCGTAATAAAATCAGGCCGTTCAACAAAATTACAGAATTGATGTTTGTTGTTTTTAAACAATAAGGCAATAACGATATTTCGTGTAGTTAAAGGTATTGGATTGTCATTTCGCATTTATTACCTTTGACATTTGCCTAACTATTACTAACTTAAAACAATAAAACGATGAAGTTCTTTAAAGAGTTTAAGGAATTTGCCATGCGCGGCAATGTGGTTGACATGGCTGTGGGTATCATCATTGGTGCAGCCTTTGGAAAGATTGTAACCTCTTTGGTTAATGATGTAATCATGCCGCCACTGGGTATTCTGGTGGGGGGTGTCGATTTTAAGGATATTGTTATTACCCTTAAGTCTGCTACCGAAGGTGTTGCCGCTGTAACCCTGAATATTGGGAATTTTATTCAGGTAATCTTCGATTTCCTTATTGTGGCCTTTGCCGTATTTATGATGATTAAAGCCATTAATATGGCCAAACGTAAGAAAGATGAAGTGGAAGCACCTACTCCTGCACCCGAGCCAACAGCAGAAGAGGTATTACTTACAGAAATCAGAGATTTGCTTAAGAATAAATAATCCGAAGGGATTGTAAAAAGGCGTTTTGAAATTGCAAAACGCCTTTTTGTTGTTACATACTATTTATAATGTTTGCTGCTGTGCAGGCTACAACCCCGGCAGTCTCGGTACGTAATCGCGAGCTTCCCAATCCAACCTTCACAAAACCATTGGCCATAGATTCCTCAACCTCTTGAGGAGAAAAATCTCCTTCGGGACCAATGAGCACAAGGATACTTTTTTGGGGTTCTATGAATGTTTTTATGTGAGGCTCATCAAAATTGCCGCAGTAAGCGATCAACTTTTGCTCTTCTGGAGCTGAGGTGATAACCCGGTTAAGCGGTGTTAACGGGTTTAGTTTGGGTAAATACGCTTTAACCGACTGTTTCATGGCGGCAACGACCACCCGATCCATGCGTTCGGCATTCACGCTTTTTCGCTCCGAATGTTCGCAGAGTAAAGGTGTAATCTCATCAATTCCAATTTCTGTCGCTTTTTCTAAGAACCACTCAAATCGGTCGATGTTTTTTGTGGGAGCGATGGCAATGTGTAAATAGAAATTTCTTTTCGCATAGCTGTTTTGCACCTCAATAATAGTTACCTCACAATGCTTGGGGTGCGGTTCTGAAATTTGGCAGGTGAACAGTGAGCCTTTTCCGTCAACCAACTGTATAGTATCCCCGGTATTTAGCCGTAGTACCTTAATGCAGTGCTTCGATTCGTCTTCGGGAAGGGTTATGGTTTTCCCTTGGATTGTAGGGATATAGAAAAGATGCATGTATATTTGTTTTTTGCAAAAGTAAACAATAATAGTTTAAACATGAGGAGGGTTGGCATACTTAGCGACACCCATGGGTATTGGGGTAACGATTTGGAAGAGTTTTTTGGGGAGTGTGACGAACTTTGGCATGCCGGCGATATAGGGAATATAGAGACGGCGAGGGCAATCAGCGCATTTAGACCATTAAAGGGGGTACATGGAAATATTGATGATTATATGCTTAGATTAGAATTTCCCGAGTTCCTACGATTTCAGTGTGAGGAGGTAGATGTGCTAATCACTCACATTGGTGGGTATCCTGGGAGGTACGACAGAAAAGCGTTATCAATATTTCAGGCAAAACCTCCTCAGCTGTTTATATGCGGGCATTCGCATATCCTAAAGGTTATGTACGATCACAAGTACCAATTTCTGCATATTAACCCCGGTGCTGCGGGCAAATCGGGATTACACTCGCTGCGTACTGCTGTGCGGTTTACTATTGACGGTGCAAATATGAAAGATTTAGAAATCTTAGAGATTCCCAGAGGTTAACCCTTTTATATCCTTACATTCCCTCTTTCTGTTCTTCAGTGTTTTGCTGTTGGTTTTGATTGGTTTCTTCTTGCGATTCCTCAATAATTATGGTTTCATCCTCTTGTTGTGCAGCCGAATCTGCAGGTTGAACCTCTGTTTCCACCCCTCGTCCTATTAGCTCATCATATCTTAACCGAGCACGATCTAGCTCTCGACGAGTACCCACTACAAAGTTATAGGGTATCTGACCGGCTTTTACCTTAACTTTTCTTTCACGGGGTTTCATCTTGTTGATGGGCTCTGTAAAGAGCGGATTGTGTGATGATGCTTGCATTGATCCTCGGGCATAATGGAAAACATAGTATTTATCCTTCCCGAGCTCCAGATAAATGATCATTCGATCACCGGTATTGGTCTTGTAGAGCTCAATAAACCCATCCACCTTTTTGTTAACCTGAACATTCCCGATGGTGCCAATACCCAATTTCCCACGTGATACAAATGATCTGTTCACCGGATCCCATCTCATTTTTAGATCGGCAAAAGTTATGGTACTTGCCATGTCAGGATGGATTTGGGAGAGCGCTCCAAACAGTCGGATTTGGTTTATCCCTTTTAGTGCTTCACCTGCGCCCAGCCGTTCATGTAGATAGTTAAAGTAAATTTTACGGTTCAAATCCACATTCATTAAACCCGAGGTTTGGGCAATATCATTACTAATCGCCTCCAACGATTCCGTATTGAAATGGAACTTCAGCCCCATAACAACATCTAAATTTAACGTGCTATCGTTTAGGTTATGGGTCAAATTCCCATGAGTAATATGCCCTATTTGACCAAGGTTGATGGGCAAGTTCACGCTTCCCTCGCTAATTAAGAAATTGAAATCGGTTAACAGGCTTATCATGTTGCCTGTGGTATCCGGATCGTTAATCTTTGGCCTATCCCCAAGCATAAACCTGTTTCGAGCCTTATTATACCGAATGTAACCGTGCGAGTTGACCAGCGCCTTGTCGGTGTGTTCTTTCCGTCCTGTTAATAAAGCAGGATAGAGGTGTATGGAATCGACGGTTATGATGCTTCCGGACATGAGTTGAACCAGATTGAGGTTACGCGGTGACTCCGAAACCGGGATATAAATATCTTTCGGATTTAACCTGGCCTCAAAACTTATATTGCTCGATTTCAGCTGCGGGCAGCTATGAATGGGTTGGGCTCCCCCGTTAAAATTCCAAAACTTTTCGGGAGCAGACACTTCATAGGATCCAATAAATCCAAATCGGGGGCTAAGGGTAAAGCTATCGGGGGCCGATAGGACTCCCGAAGCAAAGGTGTTGCCCTGCTTATCTACCTTTATCTCTTTGAGGAAAACGGGTTGTATTGAGTCATTCTCATCCACATAATCAATAATTCCTGAAGCATAGTAATTTTTGCGGCTTTGGATGTTGATTTTGGCATTGTAGATTGTGTGGAAGCGTTGGGTATAGTTGGCCGTAATAACCGAAGAGATCAGCGGTATCACCCTCTTTTTGGCATCTATCTCTACCTTTTTATCCTTAGGATTGATAATAGCATCAGCAACAATCATATAGTTAACCGAATCGGCTTTGATATAGGGTTGTGCTAAGTTGTATTTCGCCTTGGGCGAAACAAAGTATAGCGAATCCTCCTCCTGATGGTAGGAGTAAAAGATAGAACCAACAGGGATGGTATCGCGGTCGGCCATTTTAGAAACGTAGAATCGCTCCATTTCCACCGCATCTTGGTTAGATGGGGATGCAATGGTTAGCTCATTTTCGTCCATTTGCCAGGTAAACATGTCCAGGTATGAGCGATACATCATGGGAGGGAGATCAGCCAATAGGCTGTTGTCTATCTTATTAAAAATCCCTTGGCGCGAATCAAAATCAATCCACACCTTCATCTTATCGGCCGAAAGGGCCAGCTTATCGGTGCTTACCACGTCAAATTCCACATTTGCCGTTTTGCTGTGGAAGTCTAAGGCGTTAAACTCGTAAAGTTTAGATCTCAATCGGGCTTTTTGCATGTCCATAAGTCCGTTTCCTTCCAGCCCCAAGGGTTGCAAAACAAGGTCTCCAACCAGATTGGCCTGCTGGTGGTACATGGAGAATGGCTTTTTGCCCTTATAGGCAAAAAGTTTTTCTTTGAACGGATGCCATTTAATCAGGTGTTCTCCACCTTGAACTTCGGGAAACTGGATGCCGGCAACCTGTTGCTTAATGGTGAAATTACTGGATACAGTGCGCATGGAGTCGGGAAAGAAGTAGATATTATCCGACGACACCGTTGCTGAGATATAGGTTAAATCGCCCAAACCTCTCAACCCCTGATTGCTCAAATCGATACGGTTATAAAACCGACCTCTTCCCTCATATACGGCGTAACCCTCCATGGGCGATGTACGGCGAAATCCCAATGAATTGTCAGCCCTTAGGATAAGGGTATCCTCTATGGGGCCAAGGATATCGGCAGAGTAGAACATGCCCACAAAGTTCATGTCCTTGTACTCAAAGTTGTTAATGTTCTTAAAGGTGAATGGATAGATTTCGAAGAAAAAGCTTTCGCGCGGGTACACCCCGTTGTGGATGCTCTTATCATCGTAGTAAACAAATGAACTTTTTGTACTCCTAAATATGGGGAAGTCCTCATTAAACTGCAGTCCCGACTTGTTATTGGGTTTGTCAATCTGAATTTCTCCGGTAATATTTTCAATGGTACTGGTTACCTTTTTTAACGCTCTCTTACCGTAAAAATCATACTCGTTCGTTTGATAGTCTAAATTCAGAGAATCAATAGAGCTGAGATTAAGGCTAAAGTTTGCATAATCAAAGTTAAAGTCCTTTCCATAGAAGGTGAAAAGGCCCGCTTCAACTACCCCGTCGAATGCAAAATTCCTATCCTTTTTAAGGATGAGTTCCCTCCGAGCCGGGTAGATAAACACATTTTGGGAGTCGCTCACCGATACGTTGCTCACCCCTTTAATGGCCATCTCAAGGGTGTTTAGGTTAAGGGTAACATTTGGAGTGCCTTCGGTTGTAGAACTGAATTTCAGTACGTCATAATCAATAAACTGCCCACGGGCACGAATGGCATCGTATAGCTTGGATAGGGCCTGAACGCTTCCTGTTTCAGCTTCGTAAAGCACATAGCCCAGCATGGCCAGTCGCATAACTTCAGCGCGTGTTTGCTCAATGGGTTTTCGAATAAACCCGGCAAACTCATTCACATTAAATTGTTTCGATTGGATTCGGCGGGTAAAATTGGCAACTGCGAACAGCGGGTGCTGGTCATCCCGACCCATAAGTACGTCAAACTCCTCTTCACTAAAATAGTTGTTGGATTCGAAAAATGCCCTTCCCAAAGATGAGCCGATGGGAGCTCCAAAAGTGAGCCTGTCGCTATCCAATTTCCACTGAATTTGACCAAACTTGATAGAAAAATTATGGTAAGAGCTTAAGATTGGGCTTTGGGTGGTTAGTAGGTCGGTTGGAGAAATGGTTACCAACCTGTCATTATCATTATAGGTAAAATTTAGTCCGGTATGGAAAAGTGAGTCACTCTCCAGCTGGAATCTAACCTTGGCATAGTTAGACATTACCGTGAGCCTACGGAAGATATAGGTTGTGGCCTCGACCCTCAAGAATTCTTCATTCTTTCGTTTGATCTCAATGATGGCTGGATTCTCACGGTTTCCTTTCCCTACAAACTGGGATCCCATCATGTAGTATCCGCCATCGTAGTCAACCCCTTGAAACAGATTTTTGATTTTGTGTCGTTGGGTATAGGTGTGGAATTCGGGGTACACCACCATATCGGGATTTGACGATTTGGTTACCTTGTCCTTTAGTCTGCCCAGCGAGGGTTCAGTGAAATAGTCTTTATTGGTAAAAAGTACCGAGTCTGCCTCGTATTCGTTTAGGGTAAGATTAATGGAATATGTTGAGAGTGTTGCAAAAATCTCATCTACAGGAAAATTACTCCTTATCCAGGTAACTTTACCCCCTTTGCCCTCCCAGGTGTCATTAAGCGGGTAAAACTTACCGCTGGTGGACAGAATGGTGATGGAGTCGTTTTTATCGTTAAAGCATGTGAGGTCTATGTTGTGAAAGTCGATATAAAAAGTGTCTGAGAAGTAAAGCGTAAATTCGCTGCTATTAGATTTCCATTTGTAAGCAGGGTTAACACTTAGGATATTGCTGGTAAAAAGGAGGAGTGAATTGTCAATAAAACGGGCAATTTTTGCGATAGAAACTTTGTCGTTGGTAGCAAGTAAGTCCAGTCCTTCCAGCCAAGGGTCAAGCACCTCTTGAACTTTTGGAGTGGTGGGGTAAAGCGCAAGAATTTTGGCCAGCGACAGAAAATGCGAAGTGTTAACTACCGTTTTTTTGAGGAGGTTGTTAGACACCCCAATAATTCTGGTTTTTTGCTCAATGGCAAAAGAGATGGAGTCATTATTCCAATATTCGGCTAAACCTTTATAGAGCTGTTTATCCTCATCTGTCAGAAGCGATTTTGTCAGCTCTTCCAGCTGGATCACATACCTTTGGGTATCCTCGTCAAAGCGTGTAACCTTTTGTGCTACTGCGTTTTTTGCCACCGGCAGAACCAGTAGAATAAGCAAAACTAAACGCGGGAGGTAGCGCTGTGCTCTATTTCGGAAAGTGGCAAAAAGGTTCATGGCGGTAGTTATTTAAGCTTAGGGTTTTTTGCTGTATTGGGTAACGAGTAAAGCCCATTTATTTCGGGTTGAATGGTTGTTAATTTTCAGGCCATGTTTTAGGGCTACCTCTTTTAGGTTTTCTAGGTCTGTATCTAAAATACCGCTCATTATGAGTAGCCCATTTGGACTTAGACTTTTTATATAAGCCGACATATCGGCTACTAGGATATTGAGATTGATATTGGCCAGGATAATGTCATAGTTTTCTTTACCTAGAGCAGAAGCATCACCCAAAAGAGCCTCAATACGACTGCAACCATTGGTTGTAACGTTTTCTAGCGTATTCTCATACGCCCAGTGGTCATTGTCGATGGCCAAAACTTTTTTGGCTCCCAGTTTTTCTGCTGCAATAGCGAGGATGCCTGTACCACAACCCATGTCTAGTACCAGTTTATCAGCCACATCAATGGTAAAAAGTGTGCTGAGCATCAGCCAAGTGGTTTCGTGGTGTCCGGTTCCAAAAGCCATTTTGGGCTCTATAACCAGTTCGAACTTATAGCCCTCTTGGGACTCATGAAAAGGAGCCCTTACGTAGCAATAATTGCCAACAGCTATGGGACTAAAGTTTTTCTCCCACTCCACATTCCAGTTCTGATCAGGAATCTCCGTAACCTCATACTTTATCCCAGAAGCGAAGGGCAGGTGGTTAATAACCTGTTTTAGTTCCGCTTCATTATAATCTTTACTAGGGATATAGGCGTTGAGCGTATTATCGGTTTGGGTAAAACTATCAAAGCCAATCTCTGCCAGAAGGGCAGAGATTATCTCAGCATCCTGCTCACTAAATGGGCTAACGCCAATTTGAACCTCAATGTAATCCATGCTATTTAGGAAAAGATTGGGCGATGCCGATAAAATCTTCCGCTTTTAGCGCTGCCCCACCAATTAGCCCACCATCCACATCGGGATTAGCAAAAAGTTCCTTCGCATTGTCGGGTTTGCAGCTTCCACCGTAAAGAATGCTGGTGTTTTGGGCAATGGTGTCACCAAATTTTTTGGCAATCACCTGCCTAATATGTGCGTGCATCTCCTGAGCCTGCTGAGGAGATGCAGTACGACCGGTTCCAATGGCCCAAACGGGTTCGTAGGCAACAATTACTTTTCTCATCTCTTCGGCGTTGAGGGAATAGAGTACCTGTGAAATTTGATCTTCAACCACCCTAAAATGCTGATTAGAGTCGCGCTCTTCCAATTTTTCACCACAGCAGAAAATGGGTGTAAGCCCATTTTGGAGGGTGAGGTTTACTTTACGCAGCAGCGTTTCGCTATTCTCACCAAAATACTCACGTCGCTCCGAGTGTCCCAAAATGATGTGAGTTGCTCCGGTAGATGCAATCATTTCGGCAGAAACCTCACCGGTGTAAGCGCCCTTTTCCCATGCGGCACAGTTTTGTGCAGCTACCTTCACTCTGCTGTTGGCCAACGATTGGGCTATTTGAGCAATATGGGTAAAAGGAGGAGCAATAATCAGCTCAACGTCTTGAGGTACTGATTTTGAGGCATTGCTAACCCCATTGGCAAGGTTTAAGCCGATAGCAGGTGTGGTATTCATTTTCCAGTTTCCTGCAACTATCTTTTTTCTCATAGTATTATATTTTTGTTTTTTTCGAATGACAACTAGTATCAAAAATAGGTAAAAAAAAGGAAAATACAGCCATACGATCTACGTGATGCTCACCCTTGGATCTAAAAATGAATATACCAGATCAACCATAAAATTCACTATAACAAAAACGATGGAGATGGTCAGCACCGAACCGATGACCAGAGGGATATCGTAGCTGTTTAATGCTTCTACCACAACAAATCCAAGTCCCTTCCATCCAAAAATATATTCGATAAAAACCACGCCTGCCATTAGCGAAGCGAACCATCCGGAGACGGCAGTCACCACCGGATTCATTGAGTTTTTTAGCGCGTGCCGCCAAATTACCCGACTAAAATGTAAGCCTTTGGCTTTGGCGGTACGGATAAAGTCTTGCGAAAGGGTTTCGAGCATGGAGTTGCGTGAGAGCTGTGTAACTATGGCCAGTGGGCGCATGCCCAATGTGACAACCGGAAGAATCAGGTTTTTAAGCTGAAGTTGCACACCCTCACCCATCATATCCATTTCCCAAAGATTTCCGGTTAAATTTAATCCTGTGTAGTCTTTTAGTACAAAAGCAAAGAGCCAGCCAAACAGGATGGCCGCAAAAAAGGAGGGGAGGCTCATGCCTAAGGCAGAGAAAAAGATGAGCGAACGGTCAACCCAGCTATCCTTGGTTATGGCAGCCGCAACGCCAAGTGCAATCCCTAGGAGTGTGGCAAAAAGCATTGCCGTAATAGCAAGAATAAAGGTGTTGGGTAGCGTTTCGGCAATAATTGACGAAACCGATTTGCCGCTTTGGTATGATTGCCGAAGGTATGGCACTTTAAGGGCTACAGCCCTTTTTGGGCTCAATGGAATGGCAAAGGCCACACTGTAAAGATTGCGGTTTAGGTAAATGTAGCTATCGGGATTAGTGTGGTTGTGAATGGACAGGGGTGAAAGATCGTTGAGATATTTTAGGTATTGAATAGGGGTTGATCGGTCTAGCCCTAAATCCTTACGAATGGCTAGCAGTGAAGCTTCATCAGTTCGCTGGCCCATAACCATCCGTGCCGGATCGCCGGGAATGATATGGAATAGAAAGAAAACCAAGGAGACCACACCCCACACCACAAGAATGCTGTACAAGAATCGTTTAACAATGAATCGCAGCATTGGATCTACTTATTAATCAAATTCTTTGGCCTGTTCCCATATTTCGTTCATCTGCTCCAAAGTCATGGTTTTTAACGATTTTCCCTGTTTTATGGTTTTTTCCTCCAGATAGTTAAATCGTTTCATAAACTTTTTGTTGGTACGTTCCAGTGCCGTTTCGGGATCAATATTGTAAAGGCGGGCAGCGTTGACCATTGAAAAAAACAGATCGCCAAATTCGGCCTCAATCCGGTCCTGATTACTGTTTTCAATCTCCCGATTGAGCTCAAGCATCTCTTCATTCACCTTATCCCAAACCTGCGAACGTTCGTCCCAATCGAATCCAACGGCCCTAACTTTTTCCTGTATCCTGTTGGCTTTAATTAGGGCAGAGAGCGATTTGGGAACACCCGAGAGCACCGTTTTATTGCCGTTTTTTTCGGTCATCTTAAGCTGCTCCCAGTTCTCTTTTACCTCTTTGGCATTTTGAACCGATGTGTCGCCAAAAATATGAGGGTGCCTATAGATAAGCTTTTGGTTAAGCTGATAGATTACGTCCGATATATCAAAGTGGTTGGTTTCCGAGGCAATCTTTGCATAGAACACCACATGCAGCATAAGGTCACCCAACTCCTTTTTGATCTCCTCCATATTGCCCTCCATGATGGCATCGGCAAGTTCATAGGTTTCCTCAATGGTAAGGTTTCTTAGGCTTGCTATGGTTTGTTCCCTATCCCAAGGGCACTTTTCCCTTAGTTCGTCCATTATATCAAGCAGGCTGGCAAATGCTTCGGCGTGTTTATTCATCTTTTTAGTTTTACTCATAATTATGACCCCATACCCCACAAAGGTAAAGATTAACTTTGGTCTATATTGTTATTGTTTACTCATTCCGGTGCTGCTATCACTCATTCTCTTTAAATACTATTCGAATAGAACTCCCAATACTCAAGCTGAGCAGATCGGCAGCATTGCCATTACGAATGGCAATTTCGAGCAGATTAGCTGTGTTGAAAAGGGCTAAAAGTTCTCCCGGATCCACCTCATTATACCCAATACTCAACTTGCTAATCCTATTGTGAACGCTTTGCACATAAATGGTGTAGGGTCTATTTTTGCCTATACGGTCAAAAAGTTCCTTGGAGATATTGGTTATGCCATTTTTGTATGAATCAATGTAGATAATACTCCCGTTTATCTGCGATTCTTCAATAATGGCTTTAATGGAGTTAATCTTTTGATATTGCTCAACCCTTATGCCTATCTCCTCAAAGGTCTGTCCATTGAAAAGGCTCTCTAGAGCCCTAACAAAAAGGTGTGATGAGGTAAAACTACCGGTAGTAGGCATTTCTAAAGTGTACACAGATTTAGGCAGATTAGCATCCATTAGCAAACCAATAATCCCATTATCGGGCACAATAAACGTGTGCTCCAGATGCTCAAAGACTAGAACTTTGGTGATTGTAGACGATTCGCTGTTCACAAGAATGAGGTGAATACTGCCTTTTGGAAAATTGTGAAAGCTGTGCTTAACAATAAAAGCGGCACTGGTTAAGCTAAAGTTGGGAACATCGTGAGACAGATCGACAATATGAGCAGTTGGACATGAGGATATAATTTGCCCTTTAAGCATGCCACAATAGTAGTCGTGCTGCCCCCAATCTGAAGTGAGTGTTACAATCCTTCTAGTCGGTCTATTCTCGTCCATACCCATAAATTGTCAACAAAATTGGTCAAAAAAAGCCATTGTACGAAATTTGCCCTCCAACATTTTTGCTACATTTGTATGGAAGTTCTGATTTTATTCACACTTTAAACAGTTTAATGAACGAAAGACTTATTCTTATTGAGGGGATAGAGCCCCTAGCACTCTTTGGGGTTAATAATTCACATATAAACCTTATTGCAGAACATTTTCCAAAGCTGAAACTGATAGCCCGAGGCGAAGAGATTAGGGTGTTTGGAGAAGAGAAAGAAATTCTGAAGTTGGAAGAACGGATTAGCAGCATTATAGATTTTTATCGAAAATACAATGTTCTTACCCTTGATAATGTTCGAGACTTCTTGCAAGAAACGGACGAGACCCTATCGTTGGCCGAAGAAAATTTTAGTGACACCCTAGTATTTGGTAATCATGGGCAGACCATTAAAGCGCGCACCGTAAACCAACGCCTTTTGGTGGAAAAGTATCAGGAGAACGATTTGCTTTTTGCCATTGGCCCTGCAGGATCGGGCAAAACCTATACAGCCATTGCACTGGCTGTACGAGCGCTAAAAAATAAGGAGGTGAAACGTATTATCCTTACCAGACCTGCTGTGGAGG
>CAZKPD010000070.1:0-12901 GCA_964554585.1 uncultured Rikenellaceae bacterium | reverse complement strand
GATTTCCATCGGAACCTGCTTAGGGGTGGCATTTTTATTTATCCCGAAACCCAAGCCTCGCCCAACGGGAAGCTAAGACTGCTGTACGAGTGTAATCCCATTGCTTTTATAGCCGAACAGGCTGGCGGAATGGCCACCACGGGTTCGCAACGCATTTTAGATATCAAACCCGCAGCGCTGCACCAGAGGGTTCCCTTTATTGTGGGATCGAAAGATATGGTGGAAACCTGTGCACAGCTAAAGCAACAGTACCAAGCAGAGGACAAAAAATAAACTCAACAATACCTGTTGCAAAAAGGGCTGCTCCTCACGGAACAGCCCTTTTGCTTTATATCACTCTAATTAAAGTGGCAAATCTGCGTTCTTAATAAATTCAAGGCTCTTATCCATCTCCTTATACATCACCAAATCCTTCTCAATAAAGGCTACCTGTTCACGATACTTGGCAACAAAGGCCTCCAGTTTTTGCGATGATTTGGCAGGACGACGGAACTCCAAAGCCTGTGCTGCGTTGAGCAGCTCAATGGAGAGGATACGCTCCACATTATCAATCACCCGAATAAACTTGGTAGCCGCATTGGCACCCATGCTCACATGGTCTTCTTGCCCATTGGACGAAACGATGCTATCCACCGAAGCGGGCGTACACAGCTGCTTGTTTTGGCTAACCATAGCGGCTGCGGCATATTGGGGAATCATCAAACCTGAATTGAGTCCGGGTTCGGCCACCAGAAACTCGGGCAGCTTGCGCAATCCGAAGATAAGCTGTGCTACCCTACGCTCCGAGATATTACCCAGCTCGGCCAGTGCAATAGCTGCAAAATCTAACGCCAAAGCCAAGGGCTGACCGTGGAAGTTGCCACCGGAAATTACCAAATCCTCATCAGGCCAAATGGTAGGATTGTCCGTTACAGAGTTAATCTCGGTGAGTATCCTATCGGTAACGTAAGCCAATGCATCTTTAGATGCACCATGTACCTGAGGGATACAGCGGAACGAGTATGGGTCTTGAACATGCTCTTTATGCCTTGAGATAAGCTCACTCCCTTTTAGCAGCTCCCTAAAATTGGCTGCAGTTTCAATCTGCCCGTTATGGGGGCGTACATTATGCAAGTTGGGATGGAAAGGCTCAATGCGACCATCAAAAGCCTCCAGCGAAACTGCGCCAATAACATCGGCCAGCGTGATAATACGAAACGCCTTAAGCAACCCATACACCGCATGGGAGCTCATAAACTGGGTGCCATTGAGCAATGCCAATCCTTCTTTCGATTGCAATACGATGGGTTCCCAACCAAACTCCTTCAGCACCTCGGCAGCAGGGCGCTTCACGCCCTTATGGCGTACCTCACCCTCGCCCAGTAAGGGCAAAAACAGATTGGCCAACGGAGCTAAATCGCCCGATGCACCCAACGACCCACGGTCGTAAACTATGGGCAGAATATCATTATTATAAAAATCGGCAATGCGCTGAACGGTTACCAGCTGCACCCCCGAATGGCCCAGCGACAGGGCATGCGCTTTAAGCGCAAGCATCAGCCGAATGATGGCAGGTTCAACCTCGGTTCCGGTGCTGCACGCATGCGAGGTAACTAGGTTCCATTGCAGCTGCGAAAGCTCATCATTGGAAATTTTAATGTTGCACAAAGAGCCAAAACCGGTGGTAATGCCATAGATGGGTTCACTTTGGGTTTCCATCTTCTTATCGAGGTAAGCACGACAATGGTTAATAAGGTGTGCTGCCTCTTTTGAAATTTCGAGGGTATAGATTCCGTCGGCAATGCCTTGCAACAGATCCCAAGTTAAGGGCTTGGGCGATATGGAGTGTACTTTAGTCATTATAGTGTATTTATGTTTTAAGTTTTTATCCGAAAATTTCTTTGAAATAGGAAATTACCTTCTCCTTACTTATGGTTGTTTGTTCACCGCTTACCATATCCTTAATAGAAACCTCCCCGTTTTGCATCTCCGATGCACCCACAATAACCACATGGTTTATCCCTTTTTTGTTGGCATAGTCAAACTGCTTTTTCATCTTGCCCGCATCGGGGTAGAGCTCGGCCGATATGCCATTGGCACGCATCTGCTGCATAACGGGCAAACAGTAGGCGGCCTCCGCATTGCCAAAATTGGCAAACATCACCTGCGATGAGGCCAACAGGCTCTCGGGAAACAGGTTTTGCTGAAGCATCACATCGTAAATGCGGTCGGCACCAAATGAGATGCCTACACCCGACATGCCCTTAAGCCCAAAGATACCCGTTAGGTCGTCGTAACGACCACCGCCACAAATGGAGCCAATTTCCATTTGGGTAGATTTTACCTCGAAAATGGCTCCGGTGTAGTAGTTAAGCCCTCGCGCCAGCGAAAGGTCCAGCTCCACCTCGCCATGCACCTGACCCGAATCCTCCAGAAATGCAAAAATCTCGCGCAACTCCTCAATCCCTTTCATACCCACCTCCGATGCGGCAAGGGAGTCCGAAAGGATATCTAGTTTTTCTGCATTGGTTCCTTTAAGCAGAATAATGGGTTGCAGCTGCTCAATGGCGGCCTGAGAAACTCCCTTTTCGGCCAGCTCCCTATTTACCGCCTCAATGCCAATCTTATCAATCTTATCAATGGCTACGGTAATATCAATTAACCTTTCGCTCTCGTTAACCACCTCAACCATTCCGCTCAATATCTTGCGGTTGTTGATTTTGGTTACATGCCCCACGCCCAACTTCGAAAACACCTCGTGAATAATCAGGATGAGCTCCACCTCATTGAGCAGCGAATCGGAACCAATCACATCCACATCGCACTGGTAAAACTCGCGGTAGCGACCCTTTTGGGGTCTGTCGGCACGCCAAACGGGCTGAATTTGGTAGCGCTTAAAGGGGAATGAAATCTCGTTTTGATGCTGCACTACAAACCGTGCAAAGGGCACGGTAAGGTCGTAGCGCAGGCCACGCTCGCACATTTTTACCGATAGCGCATTGGCATTTTCGGCGGTAAACTGCGAGGGTTCAATCCCCTTGGTAAAATCGCCCGAGTTAAGGATTTTAAACAGCAGCTTGTCGCCCTCCTCACCGTACTTGCCCAGCAATGTGGAAAGATTCTCCATGGCAGGCGTCTCAATGGGTTGGTAGCCGTAGAGCTTAAAAGCGGTCTCGACGGTTCTGAAAATAAGGTTTCGGCGCGCCATTTCCACAGGCGAAAAATCGCGCGTTCCCTTGGGTATACTTGGTTTTTGTAAAGCCATTGATTAGGTTGTTAATTGCAGAATGCAAAGATAGAAAAAGGAGTTAAGATATGAAAAGGCCACTTAACTGAGTAGCCTTAATATTAGGATGGTTAAGGGATGTTATGAAACAATGAAACTGCTATTTGGGTCTTACTCGTATAATTGCTATATATTGGCAATTCCTGAATGTATTGCTGATAATTTGCATTTTATTACTCTTGGCTTCAATCCTACCCACTTATTTACAACTGTTGTTTGTTTTTTTCTTCCATTTCCATCATCTGCATTTCTGTATTGAAGAGTTTATCTGCGCTTTAGATTAAACTGGATTGCAACAGTGCTAACAACTACGAGTGCTACTTGTATTTTTCAGTTAATTCCTTTCTTATTATTTTTAATTTCTCTCTCTTTTTATCAGAAGAAACAAAACGATACCATATAAATTCACAAATTTTCCACAAACTTGTTAAGAGACCCAATGCCATTGCGACCAGAATAGCAACCTGAGTTGTACTTTCACAATCGTCAATCCATCGAATCAATTTAAAAGGGTAATTATATTCCCATGACTGATAAAAGAAAATTAAAAAGATAAACAATAGAATCAAAACCCCGATAATTAACAACCACTTGGCAGGCCTTTGCCATTTTCTTAGTTCTTCTTTTACTTCTTTCTCCATTAGGCTGACTTTTAGGCTACGGTTTTCTCTTTCTTTTTCAGCAAGTTCCATTCCTATTCCATATTTGTCTTCTTGGAGTTGTTTGATCTCACCTGAAACCTTGGCTTTATGTTCTGAAATATCAGCAGAAAGTTTTTCATGTTTGTTTGCTAATTTCTCATTCTGTTCTTTCAAACTCTCAACTTCACTTTCAAGTTTTGATTTTGCAAAAGTTTTAGCGTTTTCAAGAATTTCATCATTCGATAAACCTCTGGAGATAACTCCATAAAACTTATTCTCTATTAAATGATTTAAAATAGTACGTTGATGTGTAATATTTGTGGTCATTTCGGCAATACCTGCTAAAACAACATGAAGTTTTTCACTACTTATTAGAACTTCAGAATTTTTCAAGTTCAGAAAACTTACAAAACTTTTAAAATCATCTTCTGTACGATTTACGTAACGAAGTAAAATGCTCATCCATTGACTTGGCATTAAAACTATTGGTGTTTTTTCTTTCCGGTGATAATCCCAACGACGTAAGCCTTGGTCGGTCGAAATCAAGAAAAACTTTGTATCAAATAGATTTTGTGTTTTACCCTCTCGTTTTGTTTCAATCCATAAAATATTTTCTGCATCAATTGCAGCACTACCTATAATCTCAATCCCTTCTTGTTGCTTGAAAGTTGAAATACCCGAGTCATAATCCTTTAGAAGTGTGTCAATTTCCTTGTCTTTAATATCAAAAGGTCTTTGATTATCAACTTCTATCTTAAATTCTGTCTTAAAATTATCGTAATTGGTATAAATTTCCGCAATAAACAAATCAAGACTATAATTTACCTTGCTTATGCGCCACTTATGATAGAAATTATAAATATCGGGTTGGATTTCAACTTCTTGATATAGTTTGGAGTTTACTCTTGGAGACTCATACTTTCTTATACGGTCAATATGGCCCTTGATTCCATCCTTAAATTCGGTATCTGTAGATTTTGAAATAATTATTTTATCGCCTGAATCATTGAATTTTTTCAAAAATGTTTTTGTTCGTTTTTGACGATTTTCTCCATTGATACCTAATCCTCGGTAAATAATATTAGTATCAAGATAAAAACTCTTATTTCTCAGATTATCTAGATGAATTGAAGAACTCCCTTTTTTATTAGTAAGCATGCAATATTCAAGGGCATAACTTGCAATATCAAATACAGCTTTGTTTTTCTCAGAATTATCCCACTGCAAAAAATTGTTAATTATTTCCTTTTCCTTCTCAGTATAATTTGAGTTCTCGAGGTTAATAATTCCTGGTAGTTCTGTTTTATTATCAATTAATTTTTGAAAACTTGAAATATTAGTGCTGAAAATATCATAAAGGAATTTATACAAAATTGTTTTTGAATCAACTGAGGCTACCAATTGAGCGTATTCTTTCTGAAATTCTAAGATAAAAAAATCAATGGTTTTGTTACTTATTTTGGAGTACAATATTTGCTTTCGTTTTTCTGTAAGACTAACAAATAAATCATCATTTCGATTGTTAGTTAAAAAGCCTTCTTCTTTTTTACTGAGAACTATTTCTTTTACCGTTTCTTCATCGAATGTAATGCCGTACCGTTCCTGAACAAAATCAATGATTTGATGCACTGAGAACTCTTTCTTACCGCATTCTAATAAAACAGATTCAATTACTTTGCGGTGAATAGTTTTGGGTGTAACCTCATAGTTGTTATCAACATAAAGAACCGTTGCAAGACGGAATAATTGGCTTTGATATTCTGAGTTCATGCTTCTATAAATTATATTTTTGAGGTATTATACCAATTTCTTTCATCCTTAAAAAAACTCGTTTAACTTCTTTCTCGCTAAATTTTTTCTTTTCATCCGACCATTCATAGAATCGTTGAATGAGCAATGCTTCGGAAAAAATTACATTTTCATTCAGCATATTATCCAAACAAGCATAAAGTGTAGCAACAATCTCAACGATATCGGATTTGATGGTTTTGAACTTGTCAATGATAAACTGAATCCTATCGCTTTCTGCTGTAAAGTATTTCAAGAAATCATTTTGGTGTTGCCCTGCTTTTTCTAGTGGCTGATATTTGAAAACCTGTTCTTTTTTATACCCAAACCATTTTTTCTGCTCTAATTGCTTATCAATTGAACGCATTAAATGACTATCATACGGGCCCATAGCCTGTCGAAGAAAATTAGTTGGCAACTGCATATTTGCTGTTTGCTGACAGAGATAGATTAACTTTTGCAATTTTAAATGCCCTAAAGTTGGCTCTTTATGTAATTGCCAAACGATTTCTGCTGCCAAAACTGTTCTGCGGTAATAATCCACATTGGTTGGTTTTAGCTCAATTACTTTTCCTTTTGGTTTTGCTATTTCCGTTTTCTCAACCTCAAATGCCTGATGCAACAATGCTTTCAATAATTGTTCGGTGGCTTGTTGGTTGGCGATGATGTGTTCTTTTAATTGTTTGGTTTTGGCGAATTGCTTTTCTATTTCTGCCACAATGCGTTTTTGCTCGGAGAGTGGGGGAAGGGGAATCAATAAACTTTCTCGAAGATATTTTATTGAACCTAAATTCTTCATTGCTGAACCTTTTGCATCCGAATTTACTTTTGACTTTACTATCGCTTTAAAAAAATCAAGAAAATATGCATTGATGATTACATCCTCATTTAATCTGATTTTTAGTAATGCTTGATTAATTATGCCAACTGGTGATTCTTTTGGTAATAAATAAGCTTCGCCAATTGTTCCTGCACAACTTATTATTATGTCGCCACCACTCGCAAGAAATGATTTTAAATTTGGGTGCTTTACAATGTCAATAAAGTAATTGCCCAACCTGTAATCTTTATATATAGCGTTCTTCTGTTCAAAAATTTTTGTTGCGTTAGGGCTATTTTCAGGGATGAACATACTTTTGGTAATTGAACTTCCAAAAGGACCTCTCCTTAAAGATTCTTTTCTAAAATCAATTATATCGTCCAAGCTACACCAAACCCAATTTTCAGGAATCTGAAATGGAATTTCTTCGGATTTGATGGGCGGCAAAGGTTTTTCTTTTTTGCCTGATTTTGCTTTCTCGGTTTTGATGCGTTTGAGCAATTCGCTGGCAGGTTCGTCTTTCGTGTCTTGTGGCACCAGCTTACCCTGCACCGCCTCCTGCAAAATGGCTTGGTTTAGGTTTTCGAGGAGGGTGAGTTGGTCTGCAAAAAGGTTATCGGCTTCTATTTCTTTCTCAACTAATTGCTTTTCAAGTTCAATAATTTCTCTTTGCTTGTCAATGCTTGGCACTGCTACCATTGCATCAGCAATTCTATTCATTGGTAAACTCACATTCGCCATTCCCTTCATTTGAGAAACCAACAATTCCTCTCTGTTCCAATGCAGATAAATATGCAGATACTTGGCTAAAACAAAGTTTTCATCATTCGGAATCACAGCACATAAAATACTTCCCAAAGCAAATTTGCCTTCATAATATTTTACTCGCTTCATACTTGCGTGTCCGTGTCCCGTTGAAGAAACCAACGGAATAATAACTGCTTTTGTGTCAAATTGATATTCGTTATGCGTTTTGTCCACTTCACCCAATGCAATCATTGTATAAGGTCCAGGAATTGCCTTCATAATTCCTGTTGCTCCTTTAGTTATCGAACATATATCGCCTAATCTATATTTCATTTATGCCAGTGATTTAAGTTCTGCCAAAATCTCAGCGATTTTTGTTTGATTCTTTTCAAGTTTGGCTAAAATGACTTTCCTGTCATACACCACTTCTTCCACTACCTTATTCGGGTTTTTGATATCCAAATCGTAATTGCGTTCAGTAATAGTGTCCATAGACACTTTCCAACTCACTTCACTTTCTTCCCGTTTATCCCACCATTGCTTGATAGATTCAAACTCTTCCAATCGAATTGGTTTGTTCTTACTGTAAGCTTTTTGCCCTTCGGGCAGGGTATGTTCGTAATACCAGATTTCTTTTGTTGGTTTGCCCTTTTCAAAAAATATGAGGTTGGTATTTACGGTGGCATACGGGGCAAATACCGATTGTGGTAATCGCACAATGGTATGCACATTACAATCTTCCAACAGTTTTTGCCTTACCCGTTGTTTTACGCCATCGCCTGTTAAGCTACCATCGGGCAGAACAATTCCTGCCCGTCCGCCCTCTTTCAGCAGCTGGATAAACAGGATTAAAAACAGGTCGGCACTCTCCTTGGTGCGGTAGTTCAATGGGAAATTGGTCTCCATGCCATCGCCCACCACACCACCAAAAGGCGGGTTTGCAACAATTACATCAACCCTGTCTTTTTGCCGAATGGAGTTGTATTCGCGGCTCAGGGAATCACCATTTTCAATTTGCGGTATTTCTATGTCGTGAGTAATCAGATTAATGACACTCAGCATATAGGGGAGCGGTTTGAGTTCAGTACCCAATATGGTTTCCTGCAAACTGTTGCGGTCCTCTATATTCTTAACCTGAGATTTAAGGTTCTCAACTGCACAAACCAAAAAGCCCCCTGTTCCGCAAGCCGGATCCATGATTTTTTCGCCAAGTTGCGGGTTAACCATATCCACAATAAACTGGGTTACAGCTCTTGGTGTATAAAATTCGCCTGTGTCTTTTTTTGCTGCCAACCCCTGCAAAATTTCCTCGTAAATCACATTGAACACATGGTGTTCTTTACTGCTATTAAAGTCAATTTCATTGAGCTTATTAATGGCCTGGCGAAATGTTGTGCCACTTTTCATATAGTTGTTAGTGCCATCGAAAATATTGCGGATAATTACACCCAGTTTATCATCCAACCCAATGGTCAGATTTTTGAGCTGAGGAAACAATTCATTATCAACAAAAGCGATAAGCTCATCACCAGTTATCCCCTCATCATCTGCTGCCCAATTTCGCCATTGCAATTTTGCAGGAATGAGTGATTTATATTTTGGATTCAGGATTTCTTTTTCTTGGTCTTTATCATCAAAGAGTTTCAGGAATATCATCCAGCCCAACTGTTCTATACGCTGTGCATCTCCGCTCAAACCCGGGTCTTTTCGGAAAATATCTCTAATTGATTTTATTATGCCGCCTATGTTGCTCATTGTTGTCTTCTTTGTTTGGCTAAAGCCATTTTTGTTGCTTCTATTTATTTGGAATGGGTTAAAACCCATTCCAATTCAAATTCTTCGTCGATTTGGAAGGGGGTAATGCCAATTTTTTCGTCCATTTGAAATGGGTTAACGACCATACCTATTCAAATCCTTCAGCCATTTGAAAGGAATTAATCCCCGTTACTATTCAAATTCGCCTTGTGTTTGAAATGGGATGAACCCATTCTATTCAGTGTCATCAAATTGTCATCCTTCATATTTCTCAAATCCATACTTACTAATAAACTCATCATATTCGTCCTGAAATGTTTTTCTTTTATGATGATCCTCCTGATTCTTGATGTATTCCCTTGCTCTGTCTATCATTGATTCGGAAACAGAAACTGCAAAATATTCATCCTGCCACTCAAATTTCTCCTTTGTTAACTCATTTTTATTAATCCAAAATGATGATTCACCCTTTATCATTTGCATTACCTTCTGAATGGTTTGGTCAACACCCAATGAAACCAAGCAATGGCAATGGTCTATGTATCCATTAATAAAATCAATGAATATACCCTTTTCCTTAGCATTGGATTTGATATGATTCCAAACTTGTAATCTTAATTCTTTAGAATCTAAAAAGGGATACCTGTTTTTGGTACTCCAAACAAAATGGATATATACTTTAACAAATGGCATATTACTTATTTTCTGGGTAAAACCCATTTCAATTTAATCATTATGCGATTTTATACAATTCATTCTCTAATTCTTTTATGGCTTTTCTATAAGCCTCAGGACTGCCAAATACTCTGATAATTTCCATAGGAGACCCGTAATCGGTTAAAGGTTTTACTTTTAAAATCTCCATGCTTTCAATATTGGTAATACCTTCATCTGCGTATTTGTCAAGTAATGCTTCCAACACCTTTCTTGCTTTGTCGCCATACTTAGTAAAGTAGTTGCGTTTCTTTACATTGTTTGCTCGTTCCTTTCGGGTCATTGGTGGTTGGTCATACGCAACGTGGCAGATTAAATCAAATAGATCCACCTGTCTGTCAACTGCTTCATAAAGTGCTTCTACCATTACACCCTGTTCTACCAATTCGGCAATAATCGCCTCTTTACGATCTGAACCTTTCCATATGTTCAAAAAATCATCTAAGGATGCATACTGTCCTTTAATAATTTCCTTAGTATGGTCTTTTAGGCTAGTGGTAATGGGCTTGCCGTATTGGTCAAAGTATAATTCACGGCTAATTAAAACCGAAACATCAACACCATTCACATAAACTTTTTGCCGTGGCCTATTATCAGTAGTTGGTGGTAATTCTGGTTCGGGGTAACGAATTTCAGGTGAGATAATTTCAATTTCTTCGCCCGTTTCAATATCAATTATTGGTTCTTTGTCCAATTCTTCCTCATCAATAACACTACCTAAGTCTGTTGCTTCTGCAACAGGTTTAATTCTAATTGGGTCCCCATCAAATTGAGGGTCTGCAAATAGATCTGTTGCATTTCTGAAATCTAAAATAGTAAAATACAGTTTATCGTATTCTTCATTGATTCGTGTTCCTCTACCTATTATTTGCTTGAACTTGGTCATTGAATTAATGTTGGAATCCAGCACAATAACTTTACAGGTTTGGGCATCAACGCCCGTGGTCATCAACTCGGAGGTAGTGGCAATGACAGGATATTTTTCTTCGGGATTGATAAAGTTGTCCAATTCTCGTTTCCCTTCGTCATTATCGCCCGTAATCTGCAAGATGTATTTATGATTTTCAGCAACTAAGTCTGGATTATGTCTGGCTAATGCAGTTCGCATTCTTTCAGCGTGGTCTATATCCACACAAAATACAATGGTCTTGGCAAAACGGTCGTAACCTTTCAAGAACTCACTTAATTTTTTTGCAACGGTATCTGTTCTTTCTTCAATTACTAAGTTTTTATCAAAGTCCTTTCTGTTATAAATGCGGTCTTCGATTTCGTTCCCGTCTTTGTCCGTTTTCCCTTGTTCTGGTCGCCACCCTTCCGCATCTACATTCAAAGCAATTCGTATAACACGATATGGTGCTAAAAAGCCATCGTCAATTCCCTGTTTTAAAGAGTAAGTATATATGGGCTCGTTAAAATATTCAATGTTACTAATCGTATCTGTTTCCCTTGGTGTAGCAGTCAAACCGATTTGCGTTGCATTTTTGAAATACTCCAGAATCTCTCTCCACGCACTATCCTCTCTTGCACTTCCACGATGGCACTCATCAACTACAATTAAATCGAAAAACTCTGGAGTGAACTGCTTGTAAGCATTCGCTTCTTCATCATTACCAGATAAACCTTGATAAAGTGCTAAATAAATCTCATAACTTTTGTCAATCTGCCTATGTTTAACCACAGTCATTTTATCTTTGAAATGCTTGAAGTCTCCTCTTCTTGTCTGGTCAATCAAGGCGTTTCTATCAGCCAAGAAAAGGATTCGTTTTTTAGTTCCACTTTTCCAAAGCCGATGAATAATTTGAAAAGCCGTATAAGTTTTTCCTGTTCCTGTTGCCATTACGAGCAAAATTCTATTTTGCCCGTTGGCAATGGCTTCAACCGTTCTGTTTACTGCAATTTGTTGGTAGTATCTCGGTTTGCGCCCTGATCCGTCAAAGAAATAGTCTTGAGTAACTATTTTTTCAGCTTCGGGTGTTGCAATGCCTTTATACTTTTTGTATTTCTCCCAAAGTTGTTCTGGAGTAGGAAAATCGTCTAAACCAATTTCCTTTTCTATATTAGTGTCTGTTGCAGTTCGGTCATGAAATAAGAAACCGTCACCGTTGCTACTAAAAACACAAGGAATATCTAGAATTTGAGCATAGTCGAGTCCTTGTTGAATTCCTGCCCTTACTGAATGGTTGTTGTCCTTAGCTTCAATAATGGCAATCGGAATATTTGGTTTATAATACAAAATATAGTCTGCCCTTTTTCTTGCTCCCCTTGCGGTCATTTTTCCACGCACATAGATTCTTCCATCAGTAAAAGACACCTCTTCTAATATTTGTAATTGCTTATCCCAACCTGATTTTTCCAAAGCAGGAGTAATAAACTTGGTGCAAATATCTCTTTCTGACAGTGTCTTTTTATTCATTTTTTAACTCTTATAATATAGTTAACCAAAGTAAGTATTGCAGTTAACACATTTATAATAATAGACCCTTTTGATTTTTTAAATCTACCTATCTCAGCATGGCTTAAAACCATTGCTAAAATACGAAATTTTAAGCAGTTCGCTCAAATTAGACGTCAAACATTAGAAATAATAAAACCTTACATAAAAATATAGTGTCTCAAAAAGGCTGCTTCGGCATGTATGAGTTTTCTCAACCTGCTCTGCAGGTTTCGAAATGACGGGCGCGTGTGGAGTATAAGTGGAATACACAAAAAAGGCCAACCACCGGTCAGCCTTAATAGATTAAATTGTATAAAACAGAGTAGGTCTACTGTATAAACCTTATGCTAAGCGGGTACTCAAATCGCTCGCCGTTATAGGATTTAATGGAAGCCACAATAACCACTATAAGGTTGAGAATTCCAATTAATGTGATAATTAGAGCACCAATGCCCATAAAAACCAACAAACCCGCTACCAGTGAGTAAATCCAAATGGAGAGCTGAAAGTTGATGGAATCCTTTCCCTGACGGTTCACCTCTGCATATTCATCCCTACGTAAAAACCATATGATAAGTGGCCCCAGCACACCCAAGTAGGGCACCAAAGCGATGAGATGACAAAGCAATGAGAAGATGCGTTCATCACTGTTCACATAAGCAAATTTTTCCATGGCTTTACTCTGGTTACATTAATTTACGGTATCGAATACGCTGGGGTTCCTCGTTGCCTAGGCG
>CAZKPD010000069.1:0-12907 GCA_964554585.1 uncultured Rikenellaceae bacterium | reverse complement strand
TTCTCTTCCGCGGTATGGTCGCCCGGATTCTTATCGGGATGATACTTAATGGCCATTTGCCTATAGGCCTTTTTTATATCTTCTTTCCCCGCATCCTTAGATACGCCCAAAACCTCGTAGTAATCTCTTTTTGCCATCTACTCCCAAAATATATGCTACTCTCCAATAACGACCTTAGAAAAACGGATCACCTTATCGTTAAGCTTATACCCTTTCTCCACCACATCTACAATTTTCCCTTTCAACTCTTCTGTTGGGGCCGGAGTTTTGGTTACAGCTTCATGAACATCAGTATCCAGTTCTAGGCCAAATGCCTCAATCTCATGTACGCTATTGGTTTTTAAAAATTCAATAAATTTGATGTAAATCAAATCAATGCCCTGCTTAAGTGCTTCAATATCGGTTGCCCCCTCCATATGCTTAACGGCCCTTTCAAAATCATCGACCAAGGGTAGCATGGCTTTCATCACATCCTCTGATCCGTACTTAATCAGGTCCATTTTTTCGCGTTGGGTGCGCTTTCGATAGTTGTCAAACTCGGCTGATAACCTTAAATATTTCTCCTTTGATTCTTGGAGTTCACTTTGCAGCGATTCAACCGAATTCTTACCAACAGCCTCTTTAGTTTCCGTATCTTCTGCTTGTGAGCCGTTCATTTCCGTCACAATCTCTTCCACCTTTGCAGCTGATGGATCCACCTCTTGGTGCTCTTTTTTCTCTGCCTTATCTTTTGTCATATTCTAAAATGTTACCAAATTTTGCCCTTACAGGCAATCAAAAGCTTTGCCAACAGGCAAGAATAGGACAAATTGGCACAAACCATTTTCCGAACAGGAAAGCGTGTCAGAAACAACCAACAACCTATCTCCTAACAATCTGTGCACCAAGCGCATTTAATCGTTTTTCAATATCCTGATACCCCCTGTCAATTTGCTCAATGTTATGAATCACGCTTGTACCCTCAGCGGAGAGAGCAGCAATTAGCAATGCAACACCGGCTCTAATATCGGGCGATACCATGGAAGTTGCCCTTAGCTGCATACTATGATTATGCCCTATAACCGTTGCTCTGTGCGGATCGCACAGAATAATTTGCGCTCCCATATCAATGAGCTTATCCACAAAGAAAAGACGACTTTCAAACATTTTTTGGTGGATTAGCACTGCCCCTTTGGCCTGTGTGGCCACAACCAAGAAAACGCTCAACAGGTCGGGTGTCAATCCGGGCCAGGGTGCGTCAGCTATGGTCATAATTGAACCATCAATAAAAGTCTCAATCTGGTAGCTCTCCTGCTTGGGTACAACAATATCATCGCCCACACGCTGCAGGCTAATTCCAAGCCTACGGAATGAATCGGGGATAATCCCCAAATCATCATAGGATACATTTTTGATGGTAATCTCGCTCCTGGTCATGGCTGCCAAGCCAATAAAAGAGCCTATCTCAATCATATCGGGTAGAATGGCATGCTCTGTTCCTCCCAACGAATCAACACCCTCAATGGTCAAAAGGTTGGAACCTACACCGCTAATGTTAGCCCCCATTCGATTAAGCATTTTGCACAGCTGCTGGATGTAGGGCTCACAAGCGGCATTGAAAATGGTTGTTTTGCCCTTGGCCAATACGGCTGCCATAATCACATTGGCCGTTCCGGTAACCGAAGCCTCATCAAGCAACATGTAGTTTCCTTGCAATTTGGCCGCTTTTACTTCGTAAAAATTTTCTTTGGCATCAAAAGCAAAAGTAGCACCCAGCTTCTGGAAACCCACAAAGTGGGTATCCAGCCTCCGCCTACCAATCTTGTCGCCTCCGGGCTGAGGGATATAACCTACCCCATAGCGTGCCAAAAGTGGTCCCACAATCATAATAGACCCTCTAAGAGCAGCGGCCTTAGCTTTAAAGTCCTCCGACTTAAGGTACGGAAGGTTAACATTTTGGGCTCGGAATGAGCACACAGAGGGTGAATGCCGAGTTACCTCAACGCCCATATCCTCCATTAGGTCTATGAGCTTGTTAACATCACGGATATTGGGAAGATTCTTAATGGTAACCTCTTGGGGCGTAAGCAAGACGGCACAAATAATCTGTAACGCCTCATTTTTTGCTCCTTGTGGGACGATATCTCCTTTAAGCGTTTTACCTCCGGTAATCTCAAAAAATGCCATTGTAAACTATTTTTTTCTGGGTTGAAACCTCTTTTTAGGTTTGTGCGGAGCACTCTCTTTCAGCTCATTAAACTTAAACCCGGGGGCGGGTCTCAATTGCCCTTCACTAAGCTCGTTTAGGTCTTGAAGGATATCCTCATCCGAAACAGAATCCTTATTCCAGGCTATGTATGATTTTTTCATATGATTGGCTATCAGGCTAATTAGCGCATCTCGCTCCTCCCCGGGTTGCATGGCTATAGCCTGTTCAATCATCAAACCAATGGATCGCCCATAATGCTTGTACTTAATGGGCTGAGCAGGATAACCTACGGTTTTGGGTTTATCAAAGATTACCGAAGCATCCGGTTTTGGGTAAGGGGAATCGATATCCAGCTGAAAATGGGACATGATATGCAGATGATCCCATAGCTTATGCTTAAAATCGTTGATATCTCTCAGATGGGGATTCATGTTTCCCATCACTGCAATAATCGCTTTGGCCATTTGGGTACGCTCTTGCTTATCTTCAACTGTTAGCAGCGTGTTGACCATTTGTTGAATGTGCCTGCCATATTCAGGCAAAACCAACCGTTCACGTTGGGTGTTATAATCCATTTGGAAAATTTATGTTAGAAATACAGAATGGCAATAATCATTACTGTGTGAAGTACTATAAAAAGGATGGTAATTGGTACACAAAATTAGGTGATAATTAGCTAAAAACCAAATCAAATCTACCTCACTTAACTCCTTAGGTTTAACGGTTAAGCAACCTCCAAAGGGCACCCTCTTTAAGTGAGTATGACGACTGCGCCATACGCTTAATTCCAAACAGCTGAACCATATAACGGGTAAAGATGGTTGCCAAAACAATCATGTCTACCCTCATGGGATCCATGCCGGGCATAGCTTCTCGGTCTGTTTTGGATGACAAAAGAAGTTGATTGTGAAGGTTTAGGTATAGATTCAAAGGCAGTTCTACAGATGGTGCGCCATTGGATAGGATGAGCCCCTGATGCGTTAAAACGCTTCGATAGGTATCAAATGAACCGGAGCTGCCCACAAGCATTTCAACCCCATACTGTTCTTTGATCTGCCTAAGTTCGGTCAGCTGCTTGTCCAAAAAATGCGTTATTTGGTTCACCTCTTCCGCAGCTATGGGGTCAGCAGGGTTAAACTGCTGCAGTAAGCGGGATATACCCAAGTCGTAACTTTTACCCCATAGCAACCCTTTGCCATTGGCAATAATTAGCTCATTGCTACCCCCTCCAATATCGAGCATTAGCACATTTTCGCTATTCAAATTAACTGCCTGCCTAATCCCTAAATAAACCAGTTCCAGCTCCTCCTCTCCGCTAATTATCCTAACATCTATCGCATACAACTCTTTAAGACTGGCAATAAATTCAGCCCCATTATGTGCGTTTCGCACGGCCGATGTGGCAAATGCGTAAACATCGGTAACCTTATATTTGGATGCCGTTTTCATATGTTCTCCCACAGCCAAAATCCCTCGCTCATACGCCTGTGGAGCAATGATGTGCCGATTTATCCCTCCTTCGCCCAGCTTAACCGACAGCTTTGCGCTGTGCAGCATCTGGTAGCTCCCATTCCCTCCCGCCGAGGCAATTAGCAGGTTAAAGGTATTGGTACCCAAGTCGATAATTGCAACCCTCTTCATTACATCACAATGGTAAAAATGCTAAAAACGGATAGCCTATTTAGGATTTTCTGATTTGTACAAAAATGTACACGGCCATGGACAATAGAATATAAAAGGGGATGATTACAGCAAATGCTGCCCACCCCATCAATATGATTAAAACTAGCGAAACAACCAAAAGCACCACTTGCTTCCACATCTCCGAGAGGGCCTGCCCCTTCTTAATCTTTAGCGAAAACATGGGGATAGGCGATACCAGCAAACCCGACAGAACCACAACCAAGACTATAATTGCCATGGGCCATAAGAGCACACTACTAAACCAATGCTGGTACGTACCCTGCAGCCCAAACACAATGCCCACAACAAACATGGCGTTGGCCGGAGTGGGTAAACCAATAAACGAAGTGGTTTGACGGGTATCCACATTAAAAATGGCCAAACGAAGAGCCGAGAAAACGGCAATCAAAAAGGGGATTGCCAGAATGGGATTGCCCGTTGAGAACCCCTCATTCAACTCTAACCCAAGCGCCATTTTTAGAAGGTAAAAAAGGATGGCTGATGGGGCAACCCCAAAACTCACCAAATCGGCCAATGAATCTAGCTCTTTCCCAATGGGCGAATAGGCCTTGAGCAAACGGGCAGCAAAACCATCGAGAAAATCGAATACAGCAGCAATCAATATCAGATAACCTGCCAACAGTAATGCCCCCTCAAAGGCCGCAACCACAGCAAGGCTACCTAAAAAAAGGTTAATCAGCGAAAGGGTGTTGGGTATGTGTTTGACGGGGTTTAGTGCGGGCATGTTTATATGGTTTTGATACAATAATATGTAGCAAAAGTAGGTTATTTGAATTGAAAAGCACTAAATCATTCTAATAATTCCATTAAGTTTGCCCCACGAAAGATACCAATGAGATGGTAAAAAATACAGTAAAAAAATCTGTTTTTATAGCGTTCCTGCTGTTGTATGGGTCTACCCTGCTTGGGCAGGTAGCCAAATACAGTAACGATTTTCTCAACATTGGGGTGGGAGCACGATGGATGGCCATGGGCAACACTGGTGTTGCTTTAAGCAACAACATGGAATCGGCCTATTGGAATCCGGCGGGTCTGGTGGGAATGGAGAAAAAATTTGAGCTGGGTGCAATGCATGCCAGCTATTTTGCCGGAATGGCCAGCTACAATCACCTTGGCCTTGCGCATAAGCCTGACACCTTATCGGCAATCGCATTCAATATAATACGCTTTGGTGTAGATGATATTCCCAATACCACCGACCTAATTGACTCCGACGGAAATTTCAGCTACGATAGGCTTAAGCTTTTCTCGGTTGCCGACTATGCTTTTCTGATTAGCTACGCTCGAAAACTACCTATCCAAGGCCTCTCGGTGGGAGCCAATGCAAAGATTATTTACCGTAATGTGGGCAAATTTGCCAGTGCCTGGGGATTTGGTATCGATGCGGCTGCAAAGTATCATGTGGGCAGCTGGGTATTTGGAGCAAACTTTAAGGATGTTACCTCAACGCTAAACATTTGGAGTTTTAATGCCGATGAGCTAGAGATAACCATTGGCGACAGCACTTTTAACCATGCACCAGAAAATGCCATAGAGCTTACTGCCCCTCAGCTGCACATCGGTGCAGCTCGTCGCTTCAATATCAGCGACCAGGTGACCCTGGCTGCAGAGCTGGGATCCATGCTCTTTTTCGACGGGAAACGTGCAGCTCCGCTATCCACCAAGTTTGCCGGTATTGACCCAACGCTCGGTTTAGAAGTGGGGTACCTCAATCTGGTATTCGTTCGGGCCGGAATAAATAACCTACAACGAATCAGCAATTTTGACAACCGAAAAGCCATTACCATTCAACCTAACATTGGCCTTGGGATTAGCTTTAGGGGAATTGCCATAGATTATGCCCTAACCAATGTGGGCAGTGTAGGCTTTTCTCGGTATTCCAATATTTTCAGCCTTCGATGGGAGTTCAACCACCTGAATAAAAAAGGTGTTTCGAACCAATAAAATAGCCCAACAGCACTATGCCATTGGGCTATCAATCTAAAGAACTATCCTAACCTTAAACCCTACTTCAAAGAAATAGATAGAGGAGTAGCGTTCAACAAATTATCGCTAACCGGGCAGCGTGCCTCAACCCTTTTAAGCCACTCAACAAGGGTTGCCTCATCCGCATCGCAAACGGGTTTCATGCTTACTTCAATCTTATTGTACCCCGCCCTTTGGGCATCGCTTTGTCCCATCAGCTTTGCCGGATCTAGGCTACCACAGATATCAATTTGTAAATCTTTAATCTCAAATCCCATTTCCCTAGCAATAAGGCAACCGGTAACGTTTAAACAACCGCTAAGCGCTGCTAAAACAAATTCTACCGGATTGGGGGCAACATCTGTACCACCTAAACTTTCGGGCTCATCTACAATAATTTCAAAATTGCGAGCTTTAACAATGGTCTTGGCATCGCTAGCTCTTTGAGCTTTCACTCTAAATTTCAAATCTGCCATATCAATATATGTTTTAGTTATTAAAAAGCTATTGGATTAAGTACTTGACAAAGCTATCTGTTATTAAAATAACAAAAAAGGAAAGGCCAATGCACAATCTCATGCAAAACCCTTGGATTTTTAATGTTAAAAAATGTAATATTGCCGCTTTCAACCACTACACTTCAATGAGCCATACAGAATACAGCAGTAAAGATTGGTACTCGGCCCTTGACGAGAATAACCGAAAGCAGATAATGGGAAACTCTACCGTAATTGAGTACAAAAAGGGGGAAACAATTATTAAGCAAGGGGTTACAGCCAGCCATATACCCTACCTAGAAAGCGGAATGGTTAAGCTTACCTTTCGAAGCAACAAGCGGGAAGTAACTTTTAAGATTATGCCGGCAAACACTTTCATAGGCCTAATGTGCGCTTTTGTTAAGAAAAAATTCGACTTTTCGGCCATTGCCATTACCAATTCAACCATCCGTATGATTGACCGAAACCTTTTTGAGGAAGCCATCAGAACCAATGGCGAATTTGCCGTTTTTATTGTTCAAGAGATGTCGCTTACAACCAATAAGGTGGTTACCGATCTTATTTCACTATCCCAAAAAAATGCAGAAGGGGCTATTTGCACCATGCTGCTTGAGCTGTCATCCATTTTTAAGAGCAATACCTTTCAACTACCATTTACCAGAGTGGAGTTTGCCAACGCAGTGGGCTACTCGAAAGAGAGCGTTATTACCGGTTTGTCTGCGTTGCAACAAGAGGAGATTATCAAAGTATCGAGCAAGACCATTCAGATTCTTTCCGTGGATCGATTAGAGGCAATTGCGTCCTATGGGTAAATTTCCGTTTCAAATAGCCATACCTGCTTTGTACTACAGCCGAAATACTTCGACCCGATATGCGGACTTTCTGAATATTTCTTCATCTGTCGGATAGCACGATTGTAGGATGGAATGTTTTTTTGTATACCTTTATAGATTATTAAAACGGTGTTGTAGTTATGGATTTTCTATTGCAAAAACACGATCTAGTGAATTGTAAAATCCATTGCATCACATTATGCAGTTAAACAAAAAAAACGATGAGTCGTATGAGCTTTGCCAATCGCCTTATTAATTCTTATTCGGGTTGCAACGAGTACTTTGCAGAAGGGACCAAACCAACCCTTCAATCACTTACATTTAATGCTGCCGGAATAGCCCAAACCCTTTCTTTTCTTGTCGTATTGACTATTGGCCTTACATCTCAGAGCAAACTTTTGGCAATTGTTTCCATTGCCGGAATTCTCCTCACCATCCTGCTTACCGTTTTAAATCATTATAAACCGGGAGGAAAAAAATACTATACTCATTCCATAGTTGTCACTTCTGCACTGGTCTTCCTAATACTAATCTGGTCAGACGGCATTAACCTTTACAACATAATGATTGCTAGTATTTTCCCGTTGATTTCATTCCTGCTGTTCGGGTATAAAAAAGCTACAATTAGCAGTCTCATCTTTATGATTTTAGCCATAGTAGCCTTAGCTATTCCCATGAATGGACTGAGTGCTGGTGAAGCCTCTCTGTACCCAATACTGCTTTTTATTATCTCATTTCTCATTATCCTTTTCCTAATCTTTGTCATTGTTTCCATAATGACACGCCACATTAAGCATATAACAGAGCAACTAGAAGATTTAACTTCTACCCACAAGCAGCACCAAGCTTTTATCACCGATCTTTCACATCAAATCCGTACTCCGCTAAGCAACATCATGGTTATTTCAAACCTTTTGGAGGATACCGTAACCGATGAGAAGCTAACAGATCTGATTGATACCATTCATGCATCAACTAACAACCTGGTTAATGTGGTAAATAGTATGGTTGAAATATCCAGCGTAGATATTAAGGAGAGGGGCACTATAAACATTCCATTCAACCTACACAGCACCATAAGCAGTACCTTTAACACCTTCTCTCCTCAGTACACTGAAGCCGGAATCTTTAACCTTATCGTAGACAGGGATATTCCCGAAAAACTTTTAGGAGACCCGGTTCGCATTAAACAGATTTTTCTCAACCTAATTGAGAGCATCCTTAAAAATAAGAGTGACATATCGGCACGAATTAACATTATCGTTTCTAAGCAGGCAGAGACCGATACGGATATTAATCTGTTTATCCAGGTAAAAAGCGACAAACCACTCCTTTTACCTATCAGCAACGATAAGGATGAGCAAAATCTATTAATGACCAGCAATATCTCCATTGCTCAAACCAACATACAGGAATATATTGATATCCTTGAACTTACCATAACGCAAAAATTGATTGAAAGCAGTGGCGGCGGTTTGAGCATGACGCTAACATCAGAAAACGCACAATTCTCATTCCCCTACACCCTCAACAAGTTTCAACCAACTGATACTATCTCGCATAGCGATCAAGCGCAAGAAATTGTAATTGAAACTGTTACAGAACCTGTCCGTACCCAAGCCCAACCTGCAAAACTCGAAGATGCCAATGTACTTTTGGTGGAGGACAACCTGATTAACCAGAAAATTGTAGTTCTTAGCCTCAAAAAATTGGTAAAGAATATTGAGATTGCGAACAATGGCAAAGAGGCACTTGATAAATTTGGCACTAGCAAATTTGACATTATCCTAATGGATATTCAGATGCCTATTATGAATGGGATTATTTCCACAAAGAAGATACGGGAAATTGAGCAAAGCACCGATTCGCATACTCCTATCATAGCCATTACGGCCAACGCTTTACTTGGCGACAAGGAAGAGTGCTTAGCAGCCGGAATGGACGACTACATCAGCAAGCCCTTTCAAATAGAAGTGCTCATTCAAAAGATGAAGAAATTGCTGGGCGAATAGCGCTAGACTTGCTTATTTTACGGTCTATTTAAGAATTACCAGTTTCTGGTATACCTCTACCGCTTTACCCTCTGAGGGTTTTACACGTAATCGGTAGAAATATACACCTCGACCTATGGCATCGGCATAATCGTCTAACCCATCCCAGAATATTGGACCTACCCTATATCCGCCATCGGCTGGCAGATACTGCTCAATGGTTTTAACCAGCTTGCCCGAAGGGCTAAAAATTTGGATGATCACATCAAAATCGGAATAGGGCTGATTGTGCTCAAAATAGAACCCGGTTGTTGATGTAAAAGGGTTGGGGTAGTTGAGTACATGCGACAGCTTTAGCTGCTCATCGCTTTGCACGGCAAAATCAACTTTTGTTTCTGAGCTATTATTATACACGTCCCACGCCTTAACGCTAATCTCGTATTTTCCCTCCTTTAAATCGGCCAGCTGATATGTGGCTCTTCCTTTTGTAAAGTCATCCAAATCGGCCACGTAAAAATCGTTAAGAATAATAGTGTGCTCTTCTGCACCGGTAATGGTCGCTGTTAGGTCATGCCCTATGCCTGCTCCGGTTGTATTTATACCCGAGCTATCAGCCAATACCACAATCAGCTTAGGGTTGGGGTCGGTGTACCCTCCGGGCACAAACTTTTCATTATTCATGTAAATCTCAATTTGGGGTCCATCGGAGTCGTTCCCAATGCTATCGGCCATACCCCCAATGATGAAATCCTCAAAATAACCTGCACCCGTATTAGAGCCATCGCTGGCAAAAAGGCTAATGCGTCCACCCCCATACTCGTACATAATATCCTTAGGGATTATGAACTGCGCCGAAAACTGATTGTCAATAATTGATGATCGTCCCTTATATATAGTGCTCTCACGGGTAGTAAAAACGAATGGATTTCCGCCCTTGTTGGACAGGGTTGTAACCTCTTTCGCCTTATCGAACAGCGTTAGCTCAGCTTCGCCAACAAACCCATCCTTGCCCAATTTTGGGACAACCTCTCCTTTTATTTCAACCCGACTCAACGCCTTTAACGTATCCAAATCTGTGGCAATCAGCTTCCCATTAATGGCGGTAACGCCCATCTCATTGTCGGGGTAATGGAGCATTAGCGCCGGATCGCCCAGCAGCATAAAGTTTCGCTTATTCACATGACCGGATGTGGCCACCTTAGCCAATCGAATAAGGTCTCCCAGTCGATAGTGCCTGTCTCCTTGACCCTCAATAAAATCAGGTCGTTGAGCAAAGGCATTCTTAAAAAAGTTTTTAACCAGATTATGGTTGGGACTGGAATAGACCACTCGGGTAGTTGAGAAAAGGGCAATGCTCCCGCCCTGCGAGGCAAACAGCGTATGCTCCCCTGCCGACTTACGTTCCGGGTCGTCAAAGCGGCTAAACTCGCATGTGGCTGTCACAAACAGGGGCAATCGGTCAAAGTTTCGCCACTGCAAAATATCACTGATCATCAACACCTTCTCATGCGCAAGCCAACGTGTATTGGCATGCCCCACGTAGTTCATCAGCAAGGCTCCCTGGTTGGCTCTACTATTGATAGCCTCGGTAACATCAGGATAACGCGCCCCCTCAGAGGTAACCTCCATGGGGTATGCATCAAAAAGGATACGCTCCACATTATAATAGGTAAAGTTACTCTCTATATATGTGGCCAGCTCATCGGCCTGCTCCATATATTGGTTCCCATCCCCATCATCCCCAATAAAGCTAATCTGATTATGCCAGCTACCATGTTTCCCAAACATATACTCCTTAATCTTGGATAATACTATGTTGGCTTCGGTAACGGTATTGCATGGAATTCGGCCTACCCCTATATCCAATAAACCTACTCCTTCGCCCTCCCCATCGTCAAGAAGCCCAAAATAGTCATCGGTTACAAAAGAGCTCACAGGGCTGTTGGACTCAAGGGATTGGAAGGTCAAAATCCGATTGGTATTATCCGAAATTGTACTCCGATTATCGTAGGATCCATCACCCATTAGCAGAAGGTACCGAGGAAGCTCGGCATCCCCATTGGCCCGTTTGTAGAACATCCTCATCATATTTCGAATTGCCGACACATCGGGGGTTCCCGAAGAGAACTCATTGTAAACCTCTTGATTGGTGTACACATCTACGCTTAACCCGCTGTAATCCCTGTGTAGCTGAGCCAATGTATTGGATTGAGCAAGGTAATCGGGATGGGTTACTATGACCATATTTGGTTGCCCGCTCCCATGAATATTCTGATTGGTCACTGCAACCACCTCACCCACTTTATAAGCCTGAGTATGGTAAAAAGCGATCAGCTCTTTAAGCTCACTAGTAGCCACCTTGGCCTGTGCAACAGAGCCCTGAAGGCTATAGGTCACATTTTTATGCTCTGAGAAAAAATCAGTTACATCCCAAACCATTAAATCGGCTTGGGCATTGGCAATATCAAATCGGGTGATATGGCCTGTTCCTACACTCTTAATATCCCTAAACTGCAGCTGATCACTCCGCATCACCAATTGCTGTCGGGCGTTAACAGTAATAAAATCAAGCCACGCTCTAGCCGATGGGGTGGGTTTATTGTAGGTTAGCTCCAGCGTAAGGTTACCCTGATTATAGGATGTAATAAACGTCTTGGTACTGTTAGCGGTGTAGTTCCCGTATTGATTAGCAAGATTAACCGATCCAATGGAAATACTGCCAAGGGTAGAGTTTTTTGCCTTAACAGAGAAACTGCTGGAAATCGAGGAGCGCGCTGCAACTCGGATGCGAATGGACGCCTTGCCATCAGACACCGGATCGCTAAAGGGTAAGGTGTATGTACGACTGCTGGAAAGGTCAAAATTTTCGCCCAACCATTCCCTTCCGGTTTTGATTAGGTTTACATCATTTTGTTCAACATAGTACAAAGCGTCATACGATGAAGAAATCCGGGTATGTGCCCCAGGTGGAACAGGTGCAGAACTAATCCTTAACGGGTTAGTGAATCGTGTGGTTAAAAAATATCCCGAATAGGATGAGTAGTCATGAATAGCATGCGAAATAATGGAATCGCCTTCGAGCAGCTCCCAGCTCACCGGTCCATTGACATAAAAAAGGATATAATCTCCTTTTCCAAAGCTGGCTGAGCTATTGCTCATCCATACAGGAATTTGCTTCAGATCGTCAATGGCGGTACCATCATTATAGAAGGAAAGCTGATTGCCATCATGCCCCCATAACGAAACATTCTTCACATCGCTAAAGCCCATGGTTACAAGCTCATCATAGGTCAATTTGTATATACCGCTTTTGCTCACTTTAATCATTCTCCAATCGCCATTAGCCAAAACGGAGTTCGAAGCATACAGAGTCGCACTCATCTTTTTAGTGGAAGCAACCCCAGGTTGGAAGGTGAAATTGAACGATATTAGCTTTTCCACTTCACCTGTGGACGGATTTGTGCGGAGAGCAGGAACGCTAATATCTACCATTTGCTGACCGCGTGCAGTACCAACCACAAATTGAGGTTTGAGATCAGAAAGGACCTCCAACTCCTCCTTCGACAGGAGCTTAAGCTCCTGTGCGGTTAAGGTTCGGTAAACCATTTGCGAAAATTGTACGCTGATTGCTCCTCCTGTTGAAACAGGGATAACCTCGGCATAGAATGGTACCATAAGGGGCGTTAACGGATAAGCTGCATTGGCATTAAGATGCAAGAATGGTTGCAC
>CAZKPD010000068.1:0-12939 GCA_964554585.1 uncultured Rikenellaceae bacterium | reverse complement strand
TTCTCGAAGCTCATTTCGGCTCCGGTTTCTGCATCAAGACGATGTACAAAAATCTTTTGATCTTTCTGTACCTTAAATTGCTGTCCGGCAATATCTACAATAGCGTACATTATATTCGAATTATTATTGCGTTATACTCTTTTTCGGCTTGCAAAGGTAAAAAACTAAAATTGAAAACAAAAATATATTTGTAGTTTATCTGAGCCTAATCATTTTTTAATCCTGTAGGCAGCGTACCGAAAGGCCTTTCCCTTTGGGAAAGTGGTAGCGAGTAACCTCTTGATAAAGGTAGTTCATGGTTCTGTACCATGCGTGGTTAACCTCTCCCGAATCTGTGTCCTCTGTACTGCTCCACCAAAAGCCAAATGCGGTAATATTATAAAATACAGATTGGTAGTTATCGCGAGCGCCACCGGGTAGAGCAGTAAAATCAAACTCATCAGTTGCACCCGCATTGGGAGCAGCCCAATGAGCGATTCCGGTCTCTTTTAGTTTTCCCCCTGCTACATCTATGCCACCCACAAAGTCGGTTAGTTCGGTCCATTCCAGATCGCTGGGTAGGTGCCATCCGGTAGGGCAGATGCCCTGCACTTGGCTAGGGTTACTGTTGCTACTTGCCTGCTCGTTCATGGCTGCAGCCCAGTTGTATAGCACACCATAGGTACTAAAGTTGGCCGTTTCTTTAGCTGCAGCCACGTCGGTACCATTATAGCCATAAACGTAGTAGTGCGCTTCGGTATCAGAACCCGAAGTAGGGCCGGATACATGGGGGAGATATTTTAGGTTCTCGGCCATCCACACCTGATTGCCAATCTCCACAAATCGGTATGTGCGCCCATCGCGCTCATCGGTAAAGGAATCGCTTATCTCGGGTTTGTAAAAAATAATGCTGTCAATATCAGTGTGGATATTCAGCTTTACGGTTACTTTCCCGTTCTTAAGAACGTAAAGGGTATCGTTTTGGGCTTGTAGGGCAAACGCAAACACAAGGGCAAGCAGTGTGATGAGTGTACTCTTTTTCATGGTATTATTGTTTTACAATTTTAATGGTTTTGGCTTCGATATTACTGTGGAATCGACAGATGTAAATGCCATTGGGCAAATGGCTCATATCAATGGTTAGCAGCTCCTGCTGGCTGATGTTTATGCGTTGTATCATTCTTCCATCCATGCTATAGAGGGCAATGGAGCCATTCTCATAGTGTATTCCCGTTAGGCTTATGGTGAGCATATGGGATACAGGGTTAGGGTAGGCAGTGAGCATTCTGTTAAGGGGATTGTTACTGTTGGCTACTCCCGTAACCTCTTGGGTAAAATGTACCAGCTGCAAATCTGCCAAGGGGAATGATGCCACATCATGGTTGGAGCGCACCACTTGCATAGCTCCACCGCTAAAGGTGAGTTTTTGGATATTGGAAAGAGCATACTCCGTGTGGTTGCCATTGTTAAGGGTGATATGTATTGCTTGCCCATGAACACTGCCCATACCAATAGCCATAATCCCTATGAGGAAGAGTTTTACATATTTTTTTAGCATTACATTAAAGGTTTAGTGCTGTTTGATAAAATTTAAGGTGCAAAATTAAGCTGATTACAAATGATTACCTACTAAAAAGGGATATAAATATGTTCATAAGTTCTCATATTGTTAGTCGGCAATAGGTTGTTTACAATAGATTTGGATGTTTTGCAAAATACGCAGCATTATTTAAGGGATACATCTTTCTCTTACGTAATCGATTATGTAAATATTTTTATATTTTTGCTGGAAGTTGTTTTAATCTAACTAGCTAAGTGACAGAGTCATGAAGGGAAGGTCTCTTTTATTCTTTGAATTAATGCTTCTAATGGTAGCTTTGTCTTCATGTGGCTCACTTGGGAAGATGGATGTTTATTCCGATAACAGGTACCAACCTATTGTTGGGGTTGAGACATCGCATTACAAATCGGTACAAGAAAGGGAGGGCCAAAATCCTAACATAGCCGTAGGGCTTGCCATTTCGGGTGGAGGGTCACGGGCACAATACTTTGGTCTTGGTGTGCTTATTGCCCTCAATGAGCTGAAGAATGATAAGGGTCACAACTTTTTGGATGAGGTCGATTACATTTCAACCGTATCAGGAGGAGGATTTGCAGCAGGTTACTACTTAACCCTAAGGAAACATGATGTGCTCCACTCCCGAACTCTTTTAGAGTTTTGGGGGTCGTACGATCGAAAGGTGAAGCTGCAAGAGTTTTTGTACAAATCGGCTAATCCGCTATCGGTGCGGAAGCTGTGGAGGTATGAACGAAATTTAATTTCGGAATCATACCCCGATATGATCGACTATAAGTTGCTCCAAAGAAGAAGGATATATAGAAACAAGCCTATTAGTCGGCTCTACCTTGCCGATTTTTTTGTTCCCACCGGATCAGAGCGTCCGGTTCAGATGCCCATGTTTGTTACCAATGGCACCATATATAGTAATGGAGAGCGATTCCCTTTTATGCCCCACATTATAGATAACATGAACATCACCGGGTCTTATTTGCCCAAGGAGAATTTTAATATCCAAAGAGGATATGGAATGCCCTTATCCTATGCCATTGCAGGGAGTGCTGCCTTTCCCGGAGTGTTGCCCATGCTAAAGTTTAAAATAAAAGGGAATAACGCTGAAACTCTTAGGGTGATTGACGGTGGAGCAAACGATAATTTGGGGTATAAAACTCTTTTGGAACTCCTGGATGCGGATAGTCTGGTTACCACCCCCAATAAAAAAGCGCTAATAGTGAATTGTAGCGGGTTTGGTATTGAGGATCAGCTTGTTGAGAATAGTAGTCTTGGAATTGGGGAGTTGATGGAGAAATCGCTCATGTATGCTGTGGCCATTAACCTAATTACGGCCGATTCGAATATTGCCGACCTGTCTAGACTATATGGGTTTAATGAAGAGAATGTTATACAAATCGGTTTTTCAACCATTAAGGAGCATTTCTATACTCTTCTAGCATCGGCTAACGAAGACGACCTTAAAAAGTATGAGGAGTATCGTGATCTTATAGAGAGGGGGAAAGTGAAATGGAACGATCTGTTTTACGATTTTGTGAGAGCGCGCGATGTAACACATATATTCTCAGGTTATAATGAGGATAAGGGGTTAAGCAGGGTTTCTGAAATTCCGCAGGAAAGATTCGATATCATGGGTCTATTGGATGTTTTTGCCCTTTATGAGCTTTCGGCTCATGTAAAAACCAAAATCAAGATCCGGGATCCGGAAAGGGAGATACTGATTTTGGCAGGCAGATTTGCGGTCTATCTAAAAGAGGCAGAGATTCGACGTTTATTGGATTAGCGATTCCTATGGAAAAAAGGCTGCCTCGTGCGAGGCAGCCTTTTTTTTGTGAGGAGGAAGAATCGGTTAGATTTTTACAAATAGTCCGCTCCAAACCCTTTGCTGGGTAGCTATCTTAACTATATACACACCAGCGGGTAGCTTTTGAGCGTTTATATGCGTTTCGTTGCCCGAATGAATAGGCTCTTCCATAGCTACACGTCCGGCAGCATTGTAAATAACCACTTTGCCATTCTCTGAGCCTTCCGGATTTCCAATCCGCAATGTACCTTGAGTGGGGTTGGGATAAAGGGTTAGCATGCTCATCTCCATGGTTGGAGATGAGTTTCCATCCTCGGTAAAGTATGCTATGGCTAGGGTATTTCCCAAAACGGTAACCTCTAGTTCGGCTGTGCTGTAGGTTGTGCCATTCACTTCCCAACGGTCGAAAAGCCAGCCTTGGTCGGCAGTGGCTGTAAGTGAAAGGGTAGAGCCTGGAGTATATTCGTATGTGCCGGGGGTTGGATTGGTTTGCCCTTGCCCTTGGATATTAATGGTTAGGGTATAAGTTGGATCAGGAACATTGCCAATGTCGAAAGAGTAAAGACCCTGTGGGGCTACCAGTGGTTTTGTGATAGTTTTCTCGTTTTCGTTGGTTGCGCTGATGTAGTAGAACACCCTAGTGTCATTGGTTAGCTCCGGAATTGTAGCCACATAGCTGTTTCCTGCAAGTACCTGCATTGTGGCCGGAGTAAAGCCTGCCGTTGTGTCAATGCTCCAATACACCTGTGCGTTGGCAATGCCTTGTGCCGATTCAATATTGGCTTCAATAGTGTATCCCGTGGGAGAGAATTGTACTGCTTGGCGATGTGTGGCATGGGCAATAAAGATGGGATCATAAGCAGCTATCTCGTGGGTAATGCAATGTATGGCTCCGCTAGCAGGAATCACGTTGCGCATATCAATACCCACCACTCGATAGCCGGGCATGGCCTCACGGTAAATCTCTAGTGCTTCATCGTCTTGAGGCCTGCTGTAGATGGGCACCAGCACCAGCTCGTTAAGAATTACTGAGTTGGTATAGGTTAAGTAGTCGGATCCGTTGCTGGGGTAGCGGCCATACTCATCGGAGGGCATGGGGATACGCACCACCTTGTAGGGACGCCCGTAGGGCGTTTCAAAATTCTCCAATACATAGTTGAGGTTTGCCTCAATTTGAGGACCGTCGGCAATTCCTGTGGGATATTCCCCCACCAAAAGGGTTTCCTCATCCAGCAGCTTGATGTGCATATCAATGTGATGAATGCCATCGTAGGGTAGCGTGTTCATCTTTACATATGGCGCTATTCCCATATAGCTATAGGCAATGTTATCAATTTGCCCTTCGGTTAGCGAGCTGTTCTCGTTAAGAATCAGCTTGGAGGAGAATCCTTGGTCAAACCCATCGGCCATAAAGTTTCCGCCGGTAGCTACCAATCGGTTTGGCGATTGGGTCATTTGGTATATAGGGATGTCCAGGTAATTACTCATGACCACAGGGATCAGGTCATCCTGAGGACGGGGGCGATTGTACACCCAATCGACAAAAGCAAGCTCATTAGTTTCTGAAAGGTAGATGCTTTGAGGGCCAAAGTCGCGTACCCAAACCGAGTTGAATGACGCTTCGACGAACTGAATATTCTCTAGGCTCACTCCACCTTGGGTTAGAAAGTTTTGTACGCTTTGCGTACTGCTACATACGATGTAAACGGTAACATGCTCACGCGCATAACGAACAATCTCGCGAAGATTGCTCTGGTATGATGTCCAAACCACCACAACTCCCTGTGCCTCTTCCCACTCTCCCGGGGTTCGGGGAATGTCTGACGGAGGATTGGTTCCTCTATCCTTAGGATAATCTCTAAGATAGTCTGCCCAAATTAGCTGTTCCTGTGGGGTCATGTGTCGCGGGAGCGACTCTTGTGCAAAAAGAGGTGTGAGAAAGAAAAATGAGAGAATTAAAAGAATTGTACGTTGCATGACAGTTATTTTACGGTTAAAAATATATGTTTTGGAAAGGATTAAAAACCAAATAGCCATTTGAGGGCATGGGGAAATTGCCCGCCCCAAAACCACTCACTGTGTCGCCCTTTAGGGTCGATGTTTAGAAGCAGCTCTTCTTCTTCGGAGAAACCCACCTCCAGCAACAGTCGGTTTACCTCCTCAATATTGGTAATCATATCGTTTCCCTCCTGTTCGCCACACATAAGATATACCTTTTGGTAGTCCTTTTTCTTGTGCTTTTCCAACCGTTTAAAGAGCTCATCGCTCCAATCGAGCGAAGGAGAGAATAGACCAACTTTGCTGAAAACCCTGGGATTTTCCAGAGCAGTGTAGAGCGCCATTAAACCTCCCAATCCGCTCCCCATAATCATGGTGTTATCGGCATCGGGCAGGGTTCTGTAGTACTTGTCAATATAGGGTTTTAGGGTCTTTACGATAAATTTGGACATTTTTACTCCATCACCTCCCTCTTTTTCGAGGTTGGGCCAAGGAGTATACTCATTGAGTCTTTCCTCATCGCCATGGTATATGGCCACCACAATGGCGCTAAATTTTCGGGTTTGGTAAAGGCTGTCTAGGGTTTCGTCAATGCGCCACTCATTGGCAAAGGCGGTAGACCTGTCAAATGCGTTTTGTCCGTCAAGCATATAGATCACGGGGAATCCTTGCCGTGAGGAGTAGTTGGGAGGGAAGTACACCCTTATGGTGCGCCTGCGGCCCAGTTGGGGGATATCAATGCTGGTAGGGGTAAAGAATACGTTACTCGAAGCGGTGGAAACCAGTTGCTTGGGCAGCATCCTGTCCCGCCAATTGCTCACGAAAAGCACAACGGTTCGTCCCAACGAATCGGCGTAAACCCGTGGTAGTATATCGGCCCCGGTAGAGTCAACCTCCACAGAGTTTCGGGTTCCTCTACAAATCTTATACTCCATGGTGTCAGGCAATTCGTAAAGGGTAAGCGAAAGACGACCTAGGTTATCGGTTTTAAACTGAAAGTCGGGATCGTTGGGCATCCACAGGTTATGAGTGCCTGCCATAAAAAATGAGGACCCTTTTGGAGTATCCTCCGGAACAGATTCGATGATAAAAGTAACCTGTGGAAAGGCTAAAAAACCTATAGATATTAGGGTAACCAGTAGTGTGATTCTCTTCATCTCTGTTTTAATCTTGGTTGATTAATACGGCTCGAAAGGTAAACTTTTTTATACAAAGCCCTTGCCAAATCAATGGATAAAAAAATATGGAAGATTTCGTAGTGCTGTAATGTGCTAAAAATGAGCGTAACAGTCATTCTTTCCGCTCGTAATCCTGTCTATGTGTTGTGGAGTAGGTTACTTATTAGAAAAAGGACTAGCCATTCTATTGGACTAGTCCTCTACGTAGTGACCCCGACAGGATTCAAACCTGTGACCTTCAGAACCGGAATCTGACGTTCTATTCAGCTGAACTACGGGGCCAATAAGGCTAGCAAAAATACCCATTTTTTTTAAATATGCCAATGTTTGCCAATTGCGTTTTTTTAGTTCTGTAGGCTACTCGTTTGTCTACCTTAATTTTGACCGAAGGCTATGGGAAGGTTTGGAAAAAGAAGTAAGAATTCGTCAGCTTTAGAGGTAAAAATCGGTAAAAAAGATTATATTTGTTATATAACCACTAAAACCTAAATGGCTATGAAACATATTATTGTGCCGATGGATTTCTCCTCGGAATCGATTAACGGGTTACGGTTGGCCATTATTTTTGCCAATCGCTTTGAAATCCCCTTACAGATGGTCCATGTGATGAAACAGTCGGGTGATGCAGTTCGGGAGGGAAGCGATGAGAAGTACACGGAGATTATTGAGGCCTTTGAACGCTTGAAGAAGGAGTATGCCCCAAACTTTCATGACGAAGATCAATTCGGCTATATCGTTAAGCGAGGCAAAGTGTATCGAGAGATTATTGGCCAAGCAAAGGCATTAGAAGAGGCTGTAATCATTACCTCTACACATGGGGCATCGGGTTTTGAGGAATTTTTTATGGGGAGCAACTCATTTAAAATAGTCTCTTCGGCCGAAACCCCGGTGATTACCATTCGTCACGGCATTGTTGCACACAATATTAGGATTATTGTCCTTCCCATTGACACCACATTAGGAACCCGTCAAAAAGTTCCCTATACCGCAGAAATTGCCAAGCAATTTGATTCAGAGGTTCACGTGGTGGCACACTCAACCAAAAAGGTAAAGGATGCTGATGCTAAACTTTCGGCGTATTCTAAACAGGCATGCGACTACTTTCGCGAGCGAGGGATTAAATATGTGCTGCGTCGTATCGAAGGGGAGAATATGGTAGACCCAATCATTAAATATGCCCTTGATGTGGGCGCTGACCTAGTAAGTATAATGACAGAGCAGGATGATAGCTTAGTTGATTTTATCATGGGAACAAATGCTCAACAAATGCTTAATAAATCGCCTATTCCTGTACTTTGTGTTTCATCAAAAGACATTTTTATTTCGGGAAGCTATAAGCATTAAAAGTGAGAGATTGAAATAGCTTATTTTTAATGTAAGTTTTTATACTGCTCGTCCTAGAAGGAGAAATGTTAGTCAAAATTTGAGATTTTACAGACATAATAGAATACGTTTACACTATATTCACATAAGCATTAATCACATTGTAAAAATATGGAAAAGATGAGCAATGTGACTTATATCATAAAATATAAATAAATTTATGCGCCTATAAAGTGCTTTTGTTTTTAATTGATTTTTATTTTGTGTGTTTAAGCATATGTGCCTTTTGTTTTATCACTAATCGGATGGGATGTTTTTAAAATCTACATTTGCAGTCATCTCTTTTCTAATTGCTTCAACCTTTTTCCCTACGGATGGGGTTGAGGATTTCAATGCGGTATCTCCCGATGTGCCATTTCTAAATGAGCGTCAGGTAGAAAATAAGCTTAAGCAGGTGGAGAGGCTTGTTGAAGTGGATATGGTGCAGGCTATCCTTTTGGGTAAAGAGGCGTTGGAAGAAGCACAACAGCTGCAAAGTATCTCCATTATGGCCCGCGCTCAACTACTCTTGGGCAGATGTTACAATCAGCTGGGAGCCACCTCAATATCGCTCGAATACCTTTCAAGTGCCCTGACGATTTTTACAAACCTTCATGATGGAGAAAGTAGAGCCAATGCCCTTATGCTTATTGGGAATATCTACTTTTTTTCGGGCGAATACAACTTAGCGCGCAAATACTATAATGATGTGTTTGAAGAAGGTGAGCACCTTGGCGATAAGCAGATTATGCTTAGGGCAAAAATGGGCAAAGGCTCCGTATATGGAAATACTGGCAGAACCGATTCGGCTTTGATTATTTTCAATGAGACCTATCAGCTCTCAAAAGAGCTGGGCGATCAGGCCAAAGAGCTGCACAGCCTTTTCAATATTGGCGACGTTTATCGTCATATCAAAAAGTATAGGCAGGCTCATGAGGTTTTTAAGCGCATTGAGGACACCTATAATGTTGAGAAGGTTAACACGGCTATTTCAACCGATTTTTACCTCTCTTACGCAAGCATTTATATCCACCTTTTTGATACGGTTAAAGCGCTTCAGTATGTTGAACTTGGCAATAGGGTGTTACAACGATTTCCTAATACCACTAATCGTCTTAGGTATTCGTACCTCTTGTTCCAAATCGATTCGCTAAGAGGCGATATGGATGCCGCACTTAAAAAATATGTGTACTATAAGCAGCAGGCAGATAGCGTTAATAGTGAGGAGTTTAAGGACAGATTGGCTCGATTTCAGGCCCTTTACGAATTAGGCTCAAAAGAGGAAGAGATTTCTCGACTTCGACTCGATAGTCAGTTGAAAGATTTGATTATTCGCCAGCGAAAAATTACAGCATTCGGTAGTATAGTACTTGCTGTGCTCCTATTAATCGTGTTTTTTATAACCTTGGGTTTTGCCCGTAAGTATCATCTCAAAAACAGGGTATTGCAAGAGCATAAGGATGAGCTGGCAGTACTTAATAAAGAGCTTAAGGTGACAAATGAAGAGCTCTATCAGAACAAAGCGAGCCTTGAAGGGGCCATGGCAAACCTTCAAACCACTCAAGCTCAGCTGATACAGTCGGAAAAGATGGCTACCCTTGGTGTTTTGGCCTCAGGCGTAGCGCATGAAATAAACAACCCGTTAAACTTTATCCACGGCGGAATTTCGGCTATTGAAAAGTATGTAAAGAGTAAGGCCAGCGAGCATGCTCCAGAAATATTGTCATTGACAGATATTGTTAACACCGGCGTTTTGCGCGTAGCAAGCATCGTAGAGGGGTTGAGCCACTATACCCGCACCGATGAGTCTGTAAAGAATATCCAATGCAATGTTCATAAGATTATCGATAGCTGCCTTCTTATGCTTGATAATCGGATAAAGAATAATATCTCAATCAGCCGCAGATACACCACCTATTTTATGCATGTTCCCTGCATGCAGGGAAAGATGCATCAAACTTTTCTGGGAATTATAACCAATGCAGTAGAATCCATCGAGGGAGATACGGGTAATATCAACATCACCACACGAATTGAAAACAATTGGTTTGTGATAGTTGTTAGTGATAATGGTAGAGGTATTCCTAAAGAGCATATGGGGAAACTATTTGATCCTTTTTTTACTACCAAAAAGCCTGGCGAAGGTACGGGACTTGGGCTTTCCGTAGCTCATAATATTATTCATGAACACGGAGGAACCATCGCTTTTAGTTCCGTTTTGGGAGAGGGAACTACCGTAACGGTCCGTTTACCAATAGATTTAGAACAATGAATGAAATGATTTCAGTACTTTATGTTGATGATGAGCCAATTAACTTGAAGCTCTTCGAGCTAAATTTTGATAGTATTTTTAGGGTTCAAACAGCATCATCGGGACAGGAGGGCCTTCAAATGTTGAGAAAACATTCCAAATTCGAAGTTGTAATTAGCGATATGAGGATGCCCGGGATGGATGGTCTAGAATTTATTCGAGAAGCAAAGAGTAACCACCCTGATATTGTCTACTTTATTCTTACGGGATTTGAAATTACCGATGAGATTGCCGAAGCGCTGAATCAAAGGCTTATTCAAAAGTATTTTCGAAAACCGCTGAATTTCAAGGAAATTGAAATGTCCATTAAAGGGGCGATAGATTAGGATTCAGTAACCTTTCCCTTCCTAAATATCACATACTACATTGTGGTTGTTAAACCTTTTGGTATAAGCTGTGTTATCATCCTATAGTTTTTAAAATAGTAGCTATGAGCAAATCTTTAATTCACATTGATTGGACCGGTGGAATGTCGTTCGAAACGGAGGTTGATAACCACAAAATTATTCTTGATGCTTCTCCCGAGGTCGGAGGTCATGACAAAGGACCAAGACCAAAACCCTTTATGCTAGTTGCGTTGGCCGGTTGTACCGGAATGGACGTTATTTCTATTCTATCAAAAATGAGGGTAGAGCCTGAGGGTTTTAGGGTTTGGGTTGAAGCCGAAATGACAGAAGAGCATCCTAAGCACTATTCGGCCATGAAAGTAATCTATGAGTTTAAGGGGAAAGATTTACCCATGGATAAGTTAGAGAAAGCGGTAAGCCTTTCTGAGGAACGGTATTGTGGGGTGAATGAGGTATATAAAAAAGCAATTAAAATGTCGTCAGAGATTAGGGTAGTGGAGTAAATGGATTATCCTGTAAATAAACAGCAAAACCCCAAACGTTTATACGTTTGGGGTTTTGCTGTTATCAGGCTATACTGTTAACAATTAGCCATATAACCCATCAAATCGTTCTTCTAATGATTTGGCATCCCATACTTTATGATTGTCATTATCACTTTTGGATGATGCAAAGATTAGCGAATGGAAAAGGTGGAGTCGTTGGAGTTTTTGCTTTATTCGGTCGCTATTAACCTTAACGTCGTGTTGCTCCCAAAGGGTTTTCCACGCTTTCTCACTTGCGGATTGAATTGTGGAAAATGAATCGAAGGTTTTTATATCCTCTTTCACATATTCCAGCGGAGAGCCTTTTGCGTAATTAAGGGAATCGCATAGTGAAACCAACTTCTTAACCGTTAGGGTTTCTCCCTCTTTTACCATAGCCTTTATGTAAGTATTCACCCAGCCCTTTTCCTGTTTAATTCGGAAGTTGGTGGCAAGGGGTTGATTCATATAATATACCTCAAGCCTAGCTGCTGCAGCAAGTTCAACATCAGAATGTGCTGTTTTTGCATGGACAAACGAAATGTTGTCGTTTCCGTCCTGCGCAAGAGGAGTAAGATGCATCTGGAGTTGCTCGTTTGGATCGTTTTGATCATAACCCGCAAGCGATAGCTCTGACTTAACCCTAAGGTAGCCCTGATAGTTGAGCGGGGTAAGGTTATATTCGATTGCTGCTTGGTGGGTATTGGCCATATTTGCAATTCGTTTCGATTCTATAAGGGTTTCTCTGCCCTCATCATCGCAAACAACCATGCGTTTTTCCAGTACTCCGCTCCTAAAATGTAAGGTTCTGCTTAGCTCAAGTACTTGATGGGTATTGGGATCAAACCAATCATCCTCCGAAACTTTAAAGGTAAGGCTGTGCCAATGAATGGTATCAATTGAGCTTTTTTCAGAAGTGTTGGGCTGTGCATTGCAAATCAGGTTAGCCATATGGGTGGCCTGGGAGTTACACCGTGAGGTCTTGCTTTCTTCCAAGGCACCTCTGGTATTAAAATACCTATTCCCAACACTAAGAAGGCTCTCACGATCCTTTTCGAGGTTGCACCGGTATTGGTGAAAAGTAACAGACCATAAATCGTCCACCAATCCATGAGTAAACCACTGTTCAATTCCGTTAATTCCACCAAGTTCCTCAATATCTGCAAGAACTATATCGGCACCATTGCTCCGCAGGTCAACCGCATTATCCTCTCGGGCAAGGCCAACGGTCAAACCAAAATTCCCTTTTCTCCCGGCTTGTACCCCTGTAACGGCATCCTCTACAATAACCGCCCTGCTGTAGTCCACCTTAAGATTATCGCATGCTTTGATGAAAATGTCAGGTTCGGGCTTACCCGGTAGTCCGAGTTCCGAAAGAACAACACCGTCTACTCTGGTTTGGAAGTAGTGCAACAGATTGGCGCGCTCCAATACCTGTTTGCAGTTTTTGCTTGAAGAGGCAACCCCTAGCTTTATGCCAGTATGCTTAAGCGCTTGTAAAAGGTCAACTGTAGACTGGAACACCTCAACCCCATCACGCTGTAACACTTCGTTAAATACCTGATTCTTCCTATTGCCCAGTCCGCAAATGCTTTCTACATCAACACTGTCCTCAGGTTTTCCAAATGGAAGGGTGATTTCTCGCGAACGAAGAAAGGCTTCAACACCATCGTACCTAGGCCTGCCATCCACATAGGGTAAATAGTCGTGTACGTGCTGAAATTCCACAAAGGGTACATCATGCTTTTGGCTCCACTGTTGTAAAAACTCGTCAAACATGGTTTTCCACGCAGCAGCATGCACAAGTGCCGTTTTAGTAATTACACCGTCAAGGTCAAAGATTACCGCATCAAAGCTATAAGTTTT
>CAZKPD010000067.1:0-13211 GCA_964554585.1 uncultured Rikenellaceae bacterium | reverse complement strand
TTATGCTTGCACACGTTATCCTTGAGGAATTGGCTAAAATTAGAAAAGATGGCAAAGAGATGATCTACCTGCGTCCCGATGCCAAAAGTCAGGTTACCATTGAGTATAACGATAACCATGAGCCGGTTAAAATAGATACTATTGTGGTATCTACCCAGCACAATGAGTTTGGAACTGACGATGAGATGCAGACCAGAATTAAAGAAGATGTGGAAAAAATCCTTCTTCCGCAGGTTATGAAACGCCTTACCCCCTCACAGCAAGCCCTTTTTCAAGAGGGTTGTATTCTGCATGTTAATCCCACCGGAAAATTTGTAATTGGCGGTCCCCATGGCGATACGGGTTTAACCGGACGCAAAATTGTGGTGGACACCTACGGTGGCAAAGCACCCCACGGCGGGGGAGCATTCTCGGGCAAAGACCCCTCAAAGGTTGACCGCTCGGCGGCATACGCTGCACGACACATTGCCAAAAACCTGGTAGCTGCCGGTGTGGCCAAAGAGGTGGTGGTACAGGTATCCTACGCCATTGGCGTAGCAAAACCCATTAGCATTTTTGTGGATACCTTTGGCACAGCGTCCATTGATAAAACCGATGGGGAGATTGCCCAGCTGGTTGAAAAGCTTTTTGATCTAAGGCCTGCGGCCATTATAAACCGGTTTGGTTTAAAGAATCCCATTTACCAAGAAACCGCCAGCTATGGCCATTTTGGTCGCGACCCATACACAAAACAGGTACAAGTAAAAAACGATAAGGGAGAGTATGAGGATAAAGAGGTAGAGTTTTTTGCCTGGGAAAAGTTGGATTATGTGGATGACATTAAGGCAAAGTTTAATCTTTAGTATATCCCCATTTAGCATAGAGCCCCGAATGATATCGGGGCTTTTTTGTTTTAACCCACTTGAATTTTCAGAATTTAAGCCATTCGGAGTCCCCCCGCCTTCGCGGGTTTCTCGTTAGAACTCAAGAGCCGGGTCAGGTGCGGGAAAGCCCTCAAGGAGCGCAGCGGCTTGGAGATACTCTCCCATATCGAATGGATACTGCTTAACCAAAATAGACTAATTAGTCAAAACAGATGCGCAGCAATTGCGCTCCGACAAGCAAAGCCGACCCGGCCGTAGAGTTCGAGAGGAAGCTGCGGGAGCTGTGGCGTTTTTGCTTACTTTTTTTGCTGTAGAAAAAAGTAAGACGAAATACCAAAACAAACATCATATACCCGAAATCAAACAACCAACCGGATAGTAAAGTAAGGAATTGTGGATAATCCCGAGGCTTTTCGTTTTAACCCGATCGGATTTCAGAATTTAAGACAATCCTTTTACCTTTGTATAAAATCTACCATTATAGCTAACCTTAAATTCGCTTAGCTCACATGAAGCGCACCACCCTAATAAAAATTATCGTACCCGCCACCATCGCTTTAGCTCTACTAATTGGCATTTTTGCCGTTGGAAAAAAAGGCAAAGAGAAATCTGATGCCCTAAAAGCGATTCCCATTGATGCTGCCATTGTTTTTAAAACCAACAGCTTTGGCAGCTTACTCCATACGCTGTACCAATCCAACGAGTTTTGGGAGGGGGTGGGCAGCCTTAATGTGGTTGCCGATGCCAACCATTTTTTAGGTGTTGCCAAAAGGCTTAAAGATGAGTCGGCCACATTTAGCGCTCTTTTTACGGATAATGTGCTGTTTATGTCGGCCCACCCTGTGGGTAAGGGCTCAGCAGAGCTGTTTTTTGCGGCCAATGTTCCTGAAAAAATACGCCCAACGGATATAAAAAACCTGCTGGACCAAGAGCTGCAGGGTTATAGCTCTGCCAAAAAGGAGTATAATGATGCGACCATCTACACCTACACGCAGAGCGGAGAAAGTGCAGAAAACTCTTTCTCTTTTGCCGTCCATCAGGGCGTGGCCATGTACAGCCAATCGCAACTCCTGCTAGAATCGGCCTTGGGTCAGTTGGATAGCGGTATCTCGCTTGAAGACAATGCGCACTTTATGGGAGCCTATCAAACAGCCGGAACCAGGGTAAGCGCCAATATTTTTGTGAACTATGCACGGCTGCCAAACACTTTTTTAGAGCATATCCATCCCAACCAAAAGTTGGAAATACTAAACCTCTCCAAAGTAGGTCGCTGGAGCGAGCTAGACCTAACCCTACGCAACGATGAGGTTTACCTCAACGGGTTTGCTCAGGTTCCCGACTCGGTGGACAGCTACCTAAAAATGTTGTCGCGACAAAAACCGGTGGAGATGGGCATTCATAACGTACTCCCCACCCAAACCGCAGCCATAATCGCGTTGGGCATCTCAAACTGGCACACCTACTTTAGCTCATTCCGACAAATACTGCAGGCCAACGGCCGAATACGGGCCTACGAAACCTCGCTACAGAAGTATAGCCAAGAGCTGGGAACCAATGTGGAGGAGCTGTACCAAAAAGTGTTTAACCAGGAGATTGCCTTGGCCTTTATCCCTTTCGAAAGTGAGGTAGGACAAGATAAATGGTTTATTGTTACCAAGGTAAAAAGTAAAAGTCAGGCAGAGGGAGAGTTTAAAAAGCTTATTGAGGGCTACGCCCAAAAGCGGGGGATCCCCGCAGCCCGTTTTGAGCAAACCTTCGCCATCGACAGGGAGAAATCGGTGGTAATCTACCAGCTCCCCAACGAAGGGATGCACCAAGCGCTGTTTGGCGATCTGTTCTCGTGGGCCTCCGACAGCTATTTCACCTTTATTGACTCCTACATGGTGTTTGGTCCCTCCTTTCAGGCTGTATCCAAGCTGGTGCTATCCAAGGTACATAATAAGCAGCTTGCCCTAGAGCCCGCCTATAGGGAGTTTTCGCAAGGGCTCACGTCGGAAGCCAATTTTCAGCTCTACATCAATCCGGGAAAATCCGAGATGGTTTACAAGCAGCTGTTTACTCCCTCCGCAGCGGAACGTATTCTCTCTAAAGCCGATGCCCTAGGAAAAATACAGGGAATGGCATTTCAGCTCTCGGGCGGCAAAGGGATGGTGTATCACAATGTGTATGCCCGCTACTCGCCCAATACCTACGAAACGCCTCAAACGGTTTGGGAAACCCGACTGGATACCAGCATTTGCATGAAACCGCAAATAATGGTCAACCACAATACGCAAGCCCGCGAAATATTTGTTCAGGATAACTCCAACAATATCTACCTTATCAATGAGGTAGGCCGTGTACTTTGGAAAAGACCTTTGCCCGAACAGATTATGGGCGAAGTGCACCAGGTGGATGCTTTTAAGAACGGTAAGCTACAGCTGCTGTTCAATACCCATAGCTCGCTTTTTTTGGTAGACAGGAATGGGAACAACGTGGAGGGTTTCCCCGTAACCCTGCGCTCGCCTGCCACCAACCCTGTGGCAGTGTTTGATTACGAGAACAACAGAAACTACCGCTTTTTTATAGCGGGTCAGGATCGTAAAATTTATGTGTACGACAAATCGGGCAATATCGTTCCGGGATGGAATTTTGAAAACTCGGAAAAGCAGGTTACCGAAGCAATCCAACACTTTAGGGTAGATACCCGCGACTTTATCGTTTTCTCTGACGACAATCAGGTTTATATCCTCGATCGAAAGGGGGATATCCGCGTAAAGGTTTCCGAGTTTTTCAGCAAGGCTCCCAATGCGGCCATTGTGCTGGATAAATCTGCCTCGCCACGGTTTGTTACCACCGACTCCCTTGGGGTGGTTAAATTTATCGCTCTCAGCGGAAAGGTGGATTCAAAGGCCATTCAACGGGTAAGCATCGAGCATGTTTTCGACTTTCAGGATGTGAATGGCGACGGCAAAAACGATTTTATCTACTTAGATCAGAATAAGCTAAGCGTGTACCATGAGAATGGCAAGCTGCTGTTCTCGCAAAAATTTAAGGAGCAGCTGGAGCCGGTGGTGGTGTACTTCCACTTTGGAGCAAGGGACAGAAAGCTTGGAGTGGTAAGCGCCGAATCGAACCAAATCTATTTAATCAATGGGGATGGAACCATTTACAAAGGTTTCCCGCTCAAAGGGGTTACCCCATTTAGCATTGCCCGATTTGCAGGGTCAAAATCAGCCTTTAACCTCATTGTGGGATCATCTTCCGGATATGTACTAAACTATGCGGTACAGTAGTTTTATTACTTTTTAGCTCTAAAGTACACACGTAAAACCTATTTTTGCAGTTGCCTATATTAACAAACTAATTTTCATTACATGTTTTTCTTCCGCTTCTTTTTATTCTTCGCCATCATCATTTTCGTTCTTACCGTTTTGGTTCGAGCCATATCCGGTATTATTATAGCCCCTTTTAAAAAAAGGTTCAATTCTCAGCAAAAGGGCGGCCAAAAGGTTTATATGGATAATTCGGTAAAGAAGGAGAAGATTATCAAAAAGAGTGAAGGGGATTACATCGATTTTGAAGAGATAAAAGAGTAGCCTTGTAAAGGCTATTTTTAAAAAAGTGCATTGGCTATGTCCATTTCGGTAAAAGGGGTAACAAAGCTATACGGTGAGCAAAAAGCGTTAAACAACGTCTCTTTTTCGGTACCCACTTCCAGCGTGGTCGGTTTTTTGGGACCCAATGGTGCCGGAAAATCAACCATGATGAAGATTATTTCGGGATGCCTTAAGGCCAATGAGGGAGAGGTTTTGGTTAACGGCGTTTCCATTGATGATGAACGGGTGGATTTTAGGAAATCCATTGGCTACTTACCCGAAAACAACCCCCTTTACGAAGAGATGTATGTAAAGGAGTACCTAGAATTTGTTGCCAAAACCTATAGGCTGGGCTCATTGACAAAAAGAAGGGTGGCAGAGCTGGTTGTACTCACCGGAATTGGGTACGAGCAGCACAAAAAGATAGGGCAGCTCTCCAGAGGGTACAGGCAACGGGTGGGATTGGCACAAGCGCTGCTTAATAATCCTTCGGTGCTTATTTTGGATGAGCCCACCAGCGGGTTGGACCCCAACCAAATTGTTGAAATCCGAAAAATCATCTCCGATGTGGGCAAGGAGAAAACGGTGATGCTCTCAACCCACATTATGCAAGAGGTAGAGGCCATTTGTGATAGCGTGATCATTATCAACAAAGGGAATATTATTGCCAACGACACCACACAAAACATCCTGCTAAGCCAAAACGTAAAGGGTCAAACAGTACATATTGAACTGCTTAACCCTGTGCAAAGCACACTTTTGGCCACCATCCCGGGGGTTGAGCTGGTTACGCCACTGCACGACACCAACTGCTGGCTGCTAAGCAGCAGCCAAACCGAGGATATTCGACCGGCCATTTTTCGGTTTTGCGCAGAGCACAACCTGACGCTGCTAACCATACAGAAAAAGTCGAAGCAAATGGAAGAGGTATTTCAGTCGCTCACCCTAGAGTAGCTTAAATCCTTTCGTTACAATTTTTTTTCTCACACACAAGCCATTGTAAAAAATTCCGCTATTTTAGTAAATTGAAATGGGTCACTTTTTTAGCCCTCGAAAATAATACCATATGAAACACCCATGTAAGGCGGCATGCACAACCGAGCTTGCGAGCTCACCGAAGGTAAACACGCATGAACAACCGAGCGTTTTTTGCGAGTTCGGCGCAGCCAAAATATGGGTGTTCCATCTGTACCTTTGAAAAACAAAAAATAGACAGATGAAAATTGTAGCTGCCGGAGTAGATATGGGCGGAACCAATACGGTTGTCGGATTAGTAACCACCAACGGAGATTGCTTGCTGGAGGAATCGTTCAGCACTCAGCATTCCGGCACATTCGACGGGTTTATCCAACAGCTGGCCCAGCAGATCACATCCATGCTTAAAGCGTTAGGCAATGAGTATACCCTTGCCGGGGTTGGGGTTGGAGCGCCCAATGGGTGTTACTACACCGGAAACATTGTAAAGGCGGCAAACCTTAAATGGAAGGGAACCCTACCCTTAGCCGAGCAGCTTAGCCTTTTGCTAAATGTTCCCGTACGCGTTACCAATGATGCCAATGCGGCTGCTTTGGGCGAGCACCATTTTGGCGCTGCCCAAGGGATGAAAAATTTTGTGGTTATTACCCTGGGAACCGGACTGGGCTGCGGCATTGTGGTGGACGGCAAATTGGTATTGGGTTCCGATGGGTTTGCTGGGGAGCTGGGGCATATCACGGTTAAGCCCTACGGCAGGCAATGCGGATGCGGAAAAATGGGATGCCTCGAAACCTACGTTTCTGCCCCCGGCATTCGAAGAACGGTTTTTAAGCTGCTGGCCGATTCTACCGAGCCCAGCGTGCTTCGCAACTACTCCTACGAGCAGATGTCGGGCAAGCAGATTGCCAACCTGGCCGACATGGGCGACTCCATTGCCCTCGAAGCCTTTGAGCATACCGGTGCAATACTGGGCATGAAGCTGGCCGATGTGGTTTCTATCCTAAGCCCCGAAGCGATCTTTATAATGGGCGGGTTAAGCCATTCGGGAAGATTGATTTTTGAACCCACAAAACGGCATATGGAAAAAAACCTTATCCCCATATTTCGTAATAAGGTACAGATTCTCCCCTCGGGATTAAACGGAAAGAATGCAGCCGTTATAGGTGCAGCTGCACTGGTTTGGGAACCTCAGAATATGGAATAACCCCCTAAACAGCTGTTCCCAGAGAAATGACGGAAAACAAAAAAGCCTGAATCTCTTCAGGCTTTTGCTCCTCATCTAGGACTTGAACCTAGGACCCCCTGATTAACAGTCATAACAAAAACCGTTTACCACACTTTAGCGCATTCCTTACCATCAATTTAAAGAGCCTGATAATCAATGCAAAATAATTACATTTATAGTACAAAGGTATAAAATAGTTTTACTATATTTGCAATAGTTGTGTATCAAATTGTGTATCAAATTTAGATTTGCACACAGAAACGCTAAAAGTTTGGATTATGAATAGTTTTTTAATTGGCAACATTACCGGAGCGGTTTGGCTGGATACTCGGAGGCCAAAGTTTGTAGGCGAATCGGTTTGCTATCCGGTTAAGGCACGAATAACCCACGAACGCAAACGCTATTATGTATCCTTAGGTTTTGATTTAACCGAGCAGGATTTTAGCCAGATGGAGCGAACCAAGCGCAAGGATTTAACCACCGTTAAAAAGTCGATTACAGCCAGTTTTGAGCGTGTTAAAAAGGAGGTTGAGGAAATCCATCAAACAGAGGGATATACCCACGAAAAACTAAGGAATAGGCTACAGCGAGGGCGTAAAATCTACTTAGATGTTGCCTTTGATAATAAGATAGCCGAACTCACTAAAAACGGCCAAGCAGGTACAGCATCTAGTTATGAAACGGCAAAGAATTTTATTTTGAAGTATGATAGCGGTTTGCGGTTTGTGGATGTTACCCCGTTATGGTTAAGTAACTTCGAGGCATGGGCATTGAATAAGGAGGGCATCAATGAAACGTCTTTAGGCATCTACCTGCGCTCATTGCGCGCGCTATTCAACCAAGCAATAAAACAGGGGGATGTACCCCGTTCGGCGTATCCGTTCGCAAATAAGGATAATGATGGCTACCGGATACCCCAAGGCACAGGCACAAAGATTGCCTTAACCGTGGAGCAAATGAACGCTATTGCACGGCTGGAACTGGCTGGCAGTTTAGAGCGTTGCCGTGATGTATTCCTTTTATCGTTCCATTTAGGCGGTATCAACCTTAAAGACCTCTTACTTTTGAAGTGGAAAAACATCAAAGGCGGTGAGGTGCATTTTATCCGAGAAAAGACAAAGAACACCAACCGAACGCAAAAGAGCATTAGCATACCTTATACCGATAACGCCAAGCGAATAGTTGACCGATGGGGCAATGTTCATAAAGAGCCTGATGCTTATGTAATACCGTACTTAACCGATGGATTGACCCCCGAACAGGTGAGAGATAACGTAAAGAGCTACACCAAGCAAGTTAACAAGCAGTTAAAAGTGATTGGCGAAATGGTTGGCATTGATGGATTATCTACCTACGTTGCCCGGCACTCATTTGCTACCATCCTAAAGAATAGCGGTGCGCCCGTGGCGTTTATCGGCGAAACATTAGGCCACACCTCAACAAAGACCACCGAGAATTATTTAAAGTCCTTTGAATCGGAGCAGAAAAAGAAACACTTTGAAGTAATTAAAAACATTGGGTAGTATGAATGAAAAGGTTAGCAATCTATTATTGATGGTTAAGTTCCTGCACGGAATGTTAGACGATTTTAAGCGGTTTCAACCCACATTAGAGAAAATAGAGCAGTTGAATAAAGAACTATGGGGCATTGATCGCAGTAATTTTCATAGGAGAAAATGCCATGAGCAGATTAAGAGAGAGATTTTAGAATTAGCCAAACCCATTGAGCAGGCCATTACCGAACCCATTAAGCAAAAGGTTGCCGAGCTGAAATTATGCGACTGGAATGATGATACTACTCTATGGGGCTGGAACATTGGTGCTGTTGAGGATTTTAAAAGGGAAGCCCAAGAGAATGATGCTACTCTAATTGTGGACAATTACCGATTGTATGAGCAATTCAAATCAACGGCCACACCACCACCCTTTACCTATGGTTTCTTTTCAGAATTAGACAAATTTTTAAACGAGTTCTATTCATACTTTATCCCAAAGGCTGAACAGAAAAGCAAAATAAAAAATGATGTGGTTGGCATAAATCCAGAATTAATAAATAACATATTGGGCGTGCTGGAGGGTGAAAAAGACGATACACCAACTACCACCGAACGGCCACAATTACCCAAAGAATGGCTAAAGAAGTTCTATGAGGAATTTAGAGAATACTTTAATTTTGAGAATGAAGCCGAGTTTATTGCTTATGTGCAAGGTTGGAAAAGTTTAAGAGGCAAATTTAATCGGAAGACACAATCCACGTTTGGTTATTACATTCAGCGGATGATAGAACAAGCAGAAAAGTTAGAGATTATACCCAAAGGAGTTAAAACAACCATGATGGAAAGTTTTGGTTTCGGCAGAAAAATAGATGTAAGCAAAGTATCCAAACAACCCGATAGATTGACTTTAGTTGCCAAACTTGACGACTTTTTAGCCAAAAAATGCACCTAATGAAAATGATACTTTGATACTTTCAAAAAGTATTACTTGGGAGCGGTTGCCTACATTGGTTTACCGCTCTTTTTTTATGCCTTAATAAGACTGGAAGTAGCATTTTATGACTGGTTATCAACACCTTATCTTTACAGTAAAGAACTTAAAAGATAAAAAAATGATGATAACATTTGAAAAAATGCCCGAAACCGTGGCGAGTATCTTGGAAAAATTGAACGGCATTGAAAAAATGCTGGAACACCTACCCCCCAAGGAGCAACCCAAACAAACGCTGTTGAATGATGACCTGCTGGACTTGCTTCGTGAGCATGGCATCCATTGGAGCGAATCCACTCTAAACAAAAATTGCTCACTTGGGCGCATCCCTTACACCATACGAAGTAAACGGCGAGTATTTGACCGTGATACAATCCTCAACTGGATTAAGCAAGGTTTGCCCGATGCGAGCGAGTTAAAGGCTATTGACCACCTCCAAAAACAAACACAGTAAGATGACAGAAAAAAGAAAAAGCCCACAGGCTGGCAGGCGAGGGGCTAAGGGAGAAACCTAAAACAGAAGACCATGAGCAAAGATACTAAATACATCTCACAACTAAAGCGGTGCGAGCGTTATTTTAAGCACCATACCGCCACCCGATGGATGGCCTCCATTGCTACTGGAATCCCCTTACATAACATTTGCCGTTACTGTGATACGCTAATGAAAAGCAACCGCATGGAAGTAGTGAGGTTTGGGAAGTGTGAAGTTTCTAAACGGAATAAAGTACAATTCTTAACCGCCGACCCCGATAAATTTTTATCCCAACAGCAACTAAGCCTATGGCACAGGTAAGCAGACCCATACTAATTTTTGTACCTGCTGAACTATTGGAAGCGGTGAAAGGCAAAAGGAACGCCGATGCTATGGCCTACCTTGCCCACTACTTACTAATGATGCCGGCAAAGAACAAGCGGATACATGAAAAGTATGGCGACTATTTGCCATTGAATAAGCAAAAACTAAACAAGTTATTGAATTGTAACATAGATAGTTGTATAAAAACTCTATTAAATTATGAATTATTGGATTGTGATAATCAATACATCCCTAATAAGAAAAGTTACCATTACCGGATACACCCCAAGCACATCCATAGCATAGCACCCTATGAGATAACCAAGGATAGCCCGCTATACTCTAAGTTGATTAAGAAGCATAGGAATAGGAAAGCGAACTACAACCTATTGCCCGAACACCTGCGAGCCATGCAGAAGCATTTTGACAAACTTAGTTTTGATTTGGATGGAGCGCTCAAATGGATAGCCGATAACGCAACCGAACCACGAAAAAAGATAACCTACACCATAACCGCCTACATGATGGCCGATAAAAGGCAACGATTTTTTAAGCGGAATCAAACCAACGGCCGACTGGATACGAACATTACCAATATGAAAAGTGAACTACGAAGATTCATAGCCGGCGACTTCGTACAAATAGACCTCAAAAATTCACAACCTTTTTTCTTAATGGCCTTTTTAAAGATTTTGGCCAATTTTTTCAATACTCACTCTATAGATTATGAACTACTCACTACAGGCATACCCTTATGTTCTAACTTAGATAGTTTAGACCTAGTGAAAAGTTTTGGCACTCAATCAATTAAAGAGGTTTCAAAAATTCATAAAAAACACGACCTTTCAAAAATTATGAATTATTGGAGTGCTGATTTTAACAAATTTAGCCAATGGGTTACGGATGGGATTCTCTACGATAAATTTGTAAAAGAGTATGGAAACGGCATAACACGAACCGAGGTTAAAAAAACCATGTTCGCCGTGCTATTCTCACAAAATGAGTACTACCAAGGCTATAACCGGATTGTTCCCTACGAAAAGGAAAAAAAGGTTTTTGCATCCGTATTCCCGACCGTGGCGCAAGTAGTGGAATTGTTGAAGACAAAAGAACATAATCAACTGGCTATTTGGTTGCAAAAAATGGAAAGTTACACTTTTATTGACTGCATAACCAAAGAACTATTTGAATCCGGAATAACACCCATTACTATCCATGATAGCGTACTGGTTTCACCTCAACAAAAGGATAAAGCACTCACCATTATAGAGAATGTTTTTAGCCGTGAGTTTGGCATAATCCCCCCCTTTAGCATTGAGCCATTAAGGCCGAAATTAAGCGCAAGGGAGTACGATTTAAGCAACGATAATAGGGAGTTGATACCTACCTATCAAAACGGCATAATAACGCCTAAAATGGAGCAAGGTAAAGCCAAAAGAGCAAGGATAAAATATAGGTTGGTTTACTCAACAGCCATTTAATTATAAACTTAAAAATTTGACAAAATGGAACTATCAGAACAAGCGAAAGAAGCACGGCGAGCCTACCAGCGGGAATGGCGGGCAAAGAACAAAGAACGCATAAGAGCCTACCATAAGGAATGGCGAGAAAAGAACCCTGAAAAATGGGAGCAGACCCAAGCCAACTATTGGGAGCGGAAAGCCAAAGGGATTGTAAACAACAATTAAACAACTGTTCAAATGAGTAAAAAAGGATTTTCAAAGGGCGACCCGAACATAAACCGAGCGGGAAGACCTAAAGGAGTGCCGAACAAGTCCACAGAGGAACTAAGAGGCACATTACAGACATTCATTGAGGGCAACCTGGAGCGGATGCAAGCCGATTTTGACGCATTAGACCCCCACCAGCGGTTAACGATGCTGGAAAGATTTTTAAGGCACGTATTACCGCCAATGGTAACGGATTTAAGCCAACTATCCGAAAAGGATTTAGATGTACTACTTGAACGATTAAAACAATCAGCGTAATGAGCAAAGCAGAAAAGTTAGACGCTATCCGGCTATTCATTGCACCACAACCCAAGGCGCAAATAAAAGTGTTTATCCAAGGAGAAGCAGAGCCGAGAAGTATTTTTGAACTGGATGGCGAAAGCGGGTTTAACATCCATGTGGTTGATATGGAAACGGTTGAAGCATTAAGGAAACTTTTTAACCAAGGGCATGAGCAAAAAGGATAAAATACAGGCTATAGAGCGAATACTCAAACCGAAAAAGGGGATGACCAGTCGGGCGTTGCTACTTTCGTCATTAGTTATACCAATACTTTTCAAGTTCGGGTTGCTCGAACTTGCTCTATCCCCTCCGTGCGGAAAATTCTCCTCCAGCCTGCTTTGCTAACTCTTTTGCGGTATGAACAGCCCCTTTATCAGATTTCTGACAAAGGGAACCCCCTAATGAGGCACCTTCATTTTTTTGTTTCTCCTTAGCCTTTTCCGCAATAATCGGCTTTAACTTTAGTACAAGTTTGCTGTAAACCTTTGCAAGGATTCCGAACACATGAATAACACATGATAAAAAAACACCCCCACCCAAAAGCGGGTAAGGGCATTCAAAGAGGATTCCCCAAACTTGGGTAATGCTACAGCATCGGACAAATAGGCTGATAACGGCGACCGCCTCCAACCTTAAACCGTTTATCTTTGATAGAGCCGACTTGTACCACCGCATCGAACTTTACCACGGTGAAAGTTACGCCCGTATCCGTTTCGTACTGATTAACGGAATAGGATGGCAGACCGTCAAAGGTTAGGAACGTGGAACTATCCCATAGCCCCCAGTTTTGTTTATTGAGGTTATGCAGGAACGCCCTAAACTGTTCCAGTTGCTCACTGGTAAACTTAAATGATTGCGGTTTCTTAGCGTTCGCATCCCTACGGGGTGCGGTATTAACGAGCCATTGCCTTTGCGTGTTTTGGCATTCAATCAGCAACCTACCCCCGTGTTTATTCCATGATATGGACAGTTGCTTAGCCTTGGCCTTAAGGTTTTGGATGCTATCAGCGTTCACCGTGCCGATAAATTCTACTTCATTCGTGTTTGGCCTCCGGTACACCCGTGCCACATACTTACTTTTTTTCTCCATAGCGCAAAAGTTTTTGAGGTTAAAAACTATGGTTTGGGATGTGCTATAGCGTGGAGTTGTGTATCAAATTGTGTGCAAATGAAAAAACCACCTACAACTAAAAACGCTGTAAGTGGTTGATTGTGTGTGCTCCTCATCTAGGACTTGAACCTAGGACCCCCTGATTAACAGTCAGGTGCTCT
>CAZKPD010000066.1:3497-13343 GCA_964554585.1 uncultured Rikenellaceae bacterium | reverse complement strand
ACAACGTTGCTGGGAATAGGGGTATCTTTCATGTTTTAATATGTATTATGATGTTATTTGATTAGGATCTGCCTGCACAATGCAACTAAGTTAATCCTATTTTTTGAACAGACAATTTTATAAATTATTTCGATGAGTTAAAAGAAATAAAGGGTATTTGATAACAGTTTGTTACTTATATAAAGGAATTTAGAATGATTTTAAATGAAATAGCGCAAATCATCTTACAAACAAGTTTTTTACATATAGCAATAAAGCACCTTTTTGAGTAAAAAGGTGCTTTATAATATAAATTGGATTGTAAAAAAAAGTTATTTAAAAATCTTCTTAAGATTATTTACCCATTCGGTAATCCTTTTATCGGTAAGCTCAGGTTCAAAATCCTCATCAATGGGTAGCCCTAAAAACTCGTTATTTACCACAGCAGCCGAATCGGTGAATGTATAACCTTCGGTGGATACTTTACCCACAAGTTTAGCTCCTTTTTTTAACAAAATTTTCCCGATTACTCCTATGGAATCAACAAACATAGCAGCATAGGTAATATGATTACCAAGGCCGAAAATGGCAAAGGTTTTCCCTTGATAGTTTATGTGGTCAAATTCGGGCCTAAAAAGGTCCCAATCGGGTTTAGATCGATCCGAATCCCAAGTTTCCATCCCTATGGTTGAACAACCCAGGATAATAAAATCGTACTTATCCAAATCTGCAGCAGTGCTGTTCTTGATGGGTATTAAATCGGCCGTATCGTTGTTAAATGCCTGTTTAATCCTTTGGGCTACATTTTCGGTTTTTCCACCAACCGGACCGTAAAAAATACCAACTTTTTTATTCATAGGATGGAGGTTTTGTGTTGTTTGCAATATAATCGTTCCTACAAATGTAGCAAATATTCACTTTTTATTCAAATGGATGCATGGCATTTATAACAATTTTGAGTAAAACGATCTATTTTATCGGACTAAACCTATCCGAAACGGCTTGTCCAACCTCCCGAGCGATCCACTCCCAACGCATTATAACGAGAACAATGAGTAGAATGATACTCCCCACTAAAAACAGCTCGGCTGCAGATAGTTTTTTGATTCGATTGATAAGCCGTTTCATAACCAGAAACTTATTTTTCTCCTTTAAGTGCTGCAACAGATAGCAGCACACCTAGCGCAATGCCCAAAACAGCAGCAAAAAGTACCCTAAAATCGGCCGGCAGCAAAAAGGTGATAGTATGCGCGGGAATCCAGAAGAAAGGAATGGTCTTTTTAAATACGAAATCCCATTGAACCTTCCAGTTCAATCCGGCCATAATATTTCCCATTTGTAGTGGTTTAAAAAGTCCTGAAACCGTACCGCCGTTGTTGGTAATGTGGGTGTCGGTAATTTTGTGCAGGGTCATCATTACCGGAGCATAAATAAGGTTAAGGGCAGCGCTAATACAAAAGGCCACTAGAACCTTTTTGAGGCTCATGCTACCGGTAAAAATAGCGGCAGCATCGGACATTCCAATTTCTTTAAGGAATGAAAGGGTTCCAGCGGTAAAAATCATAAAGGCCATATTGATGGTTAGGCCCAATAGCCCCCAGACAATTCCTCTGGGAATAATTCCAAAACCGGGTTGATTATAGCTGCCGGTGCGTATGCGTAGGCCAATGGTTTCACCAAAAGTTGCCAGAATGGCAAACTTGATAAAGCTGGTAACCATGCTGTGTTTAGCATTAAAGTCGATGTAAAAATCATAAACCGACTGTGACAGGAAGAAGGGGAGTAGTACAAGGATTACTACCAATATCACCAAAAAATCTTTTTTCTTCATTTCGACCTATAGTTTTAGCTATTTTCTATTCCTTTTCAATCCTAATCCTGGCATCTACGGCCACCACTTTGTCTTTTCGGCCCAACAGCGGGTTAAGGTCCATCTCAAAAATCTCTGGTGCTGCCATTACCAAAGCGGATACGCGGTAAATCATCTCAGCAAAATGCTCTTCGTTCACAGGTTCCTGTCCGCGTACCCCTTTCAAAATTTGGTACCCTTTAAGCCTTTCGATCATGCTTTGTGCCTCCTCTTTGGTGATTGGGACAAGTCCGGCATTCACATCCTTAAGCACCTCAATAAAAATCCCGCCTAAACCACAAAGTACCATGTGTCCAAAGGTCTCATCACGTTTGGCTCCCACAAATAGCTCTACACCGCTTAGCATGGGCTGAATAAGAATTGCTGTTGTATCTTTTATCTTCATCATTCTGTTAAACTCCTTGGCAACGGTAGCATCATCTTTCACATTGAGAACTACACCACCCACATCGGATTTGTGAACGGGACCAACCACTTTCATCACCACCGGAAAGCCAAGTTTTTTAGCCGATTTCAATGCATCCTCTTCCGTTGTAACCACGGCTTCGCCGGCACGCTCAATGCCTGCAGCATCCAGTAGAATTTGAACCTGTTCGGGGGTAAGATAACCATTCTCGGCACCATCAATGGTCTGCCTAATCATATTGATATTCACCTTGGGTTGTTGAATCTCTTCGGGCTGAGGTTTTGGGGTGTTATATACCTTAGTCAGCGCATTTCCAAAGGTTACTTCATCCGGGAAGTTTACCCGTCCTTTAGCAATAAAATGCTCTATCTCATCCTTTACATTGATAATGGAGGGAAGAATAGGGAAGATGGGTTTTTTGCAGATGCGCATTTTTTCGTCAAGCACATCGTACACGTCGTATACGGGAAATAGGCCGGGACTTCCAAACACAACAGCCATAGCATCAATATGGTCAAAATCATGCTCACAAGCGTCAATGATGTGTCCCAATTGCTCAGCCGTTCCTGTAGCCAAAAAGTCTATGGGATTAGCTACGGACGATCCCGGGAAAAGCTTTTCTAGCAATTTGTTGGCTTTTTCTCCGGTAATAGCTGGAACCTCAAGCCCATTGTTCGACAGGGCATCGGTGAGCATTACTGCCGGTCCGCCGGCATGGGTAATTACCGCTATGCGGTTACCGGTTAATTCGGGGTGCATAAAGATGGCTGCAACGGTAGTTAGCTCATCACGGCCCGAGCAACGGACAATACCTGCTTTGCGGAATAGCGACTCAACGGCCACATCGTTGCTGGCCAAAGCACCGGTGTGGGAACTGGCCGCACGGCTTCCGGCTTCGGAACCGCCACTTTTAATCGCTGCAATTTTACACCCTTTTCGAATTAGCGAAGAGGCATGTTTAAGTAGCATTTGGGGTTTGCTGATGCTCTCAACGTAGAGTAGCTTGATGCGTGAACTAGTTTTGGGATCAAAATTCTCATCCATATCTTTCAGTATCTCTTCCACGCCCATCTGTGCGCTGTTGCCTACGCTATACACCGATGAGAAGATTAGCCCTTTGGATATTCCCGACTCCATAATAAAAACAGCAGTAGCTCCTGATCCTGAAATAAAATCGATCCCTTTTGGGTCTAACTTGGGTACAGGGGTGGTGAATACACCTGCATAGTTGGAGTTCATTACCCCAATACAGTTTGGGCCAATAAGGCTGCCATTCACCGAGTTTACTATATCAACAATCTCTTGTTCCAGCTTGGCTCCTGCTTCGCTCTCCTCATGGAAACCGGCAGAAAGGATAATAAAAGCCTTTGTTCCTTTTTGGGTAGCTAACACCCGAACGGTATCAACGCAAAATTTTGCGGCAATGGCAATAATAGCTAGGTCGACCTGGGGTAGGTTGTTCACTGTTTTGTGCGAATTGATTCCCTGTACAGTGTCGGCTTTAGGGTTAACTACGTACAGTTGACCATGAAATTTGTGGTCTATCAAATTCTTTAAAACCTTACCTCCGGGTTTCTGAATGTCGTCGGAGCCACCAACGATTACAATACTTTGAGGATTTGTTAGCTCTCTAGTGATCATTGTTTTATGTGTTTTATGAGATATGCATGATTAGGGTTGTACAGCTGACAAACTTAAGAAAACTTTTTTTCATTGAACCATTCCTTTGAGTGCTATACAGCTACAATATGGGAGTATAAAAACCTAGTGATAGGGGTCAATATTTCCAAAATAATAGCACGTGAGGCTACTTACCGACTATTTTACCCAGTTTACCGATTTTTACTTTTCTCCCTATCCATTAGGTTTTACTTTTGGGCTATAAATCATTAAATCATCAAAACCATGGAAATTATACATGAGAAAAATAGGAAGAGTTGGAGCATATCCCGTATTTTTGTGGGATTGCTTTTTTTGGTAATCGGTGCATACCTTTTTGCCGATACATTTGACCTCATTACGTTTAGCTGGAAAGAGTATATACTCACCTGGCCTAGCCTACTTATTGCCATAGGTCTTATCAATTTGGCCAAGTCCAATTCGCCTGTCACCGGAATCGTTCTTATCCTAATAGGCGGGTTCTTTTTAGCCTATAAAATTCTGGGGATTACACAACCAATTCGGATATATATATGGCCCATGGCCTTTGTAGTTGTTGGGTTGCTACTTATTTTTCATAAGCGAAGCGGACTTAATGCCAAGCGCAACCGCATTCGATCCGGTGAGATTGATATGGATACCATTGATGATGTGGCCATTTTAGGGGGAAGTGAACAAAAAGTTGTTTCGCGGAACTTTAAAGGGGGAGATGTGACCAATATATTTGGCGGAAGCACATTCGATATGATGGAAGCTCAGCTGGCACCGGGCAGTAACGTGCTCAATACGGTGTGCATATTCGGAGGTTCCAAAATGCTGGTTCCATCCAATTGGCATGTAAAAATCGAAACCGTTTCCATTTTTGGGGGTATTGTAGATAAGCGCAGAATAAACCCTAATAGCGAATACCTCGCCGATAGTGAGTTGGTTATCAAAGGAGTTGTTATCTTTGGTGGAGGTGAAATAAAAGGATACTAACTTTTGGCAATGGACCATCCATTCTTTAACAGCACATTGGGTCGAATTTTTTTTAGTGTGGCATGGCTAGCCATTATGGCTAGCCATGCCACACTATTGCGATATGCCTATGGGATGCCTTGGTATTTAGCCCTATGCGATTCCCTGATTTGGAACTCCCTTTTTGCACTTTTTACCATCGGTATTTGGTATTGGGTTCGGTTTACCGATTTGGAACGGGTAAAACCGTTCAATATCCTGCTAAACCATATAGGTGCTTCGCTGTTAGCTGTTTTGGTAATCATTTGGTTGCACCGCTTGTTGGCTACCCTCTTTTGTGCCGATTTGGAGGGTTTTAGCCAGAACTTTGAACCCTTGGAATCGGGCAGATATGTGGTTGGGTTTTTATACTATATCCTGATTACGCTAACTTTTTATCTGGTGGTGTATATCCAAAATTTTAGGGAGAAGCTGATTAACGAGAGCGAGCTGAAAGCGCTGGTTAGGGAGGCGGAGCTGAACTGGCTGAAGCTGCAGCTTAATCCGCATTTCCTATTTAATAGCCTCAATTCTATCAGTTCCTTAACCATTATTGCGCCTCAAAAGGCGCATGAAATGATAAACAGGCTCTCAGAGTTGCTCCGATATTCGCTAAAGCAGAAGCCTGACAGCATGGAAACCCTTGGCGATGAGCTGGAGAACTGTAAAAGATATTTAGAGATAGAGCAGATACGATTCGGCAATCGTTTACACTACTCATTCGATTGCAAAGATGATGTATTATCTATCAAAGTTCCCGGAATGATATTGCAACCTCTTTTTGAGAATGCCATCAAGCATAGCGTAGCTCAATCGGAACATCCATCGACTATTGAGGTAATAATTGGTCAGAAAAAAAATGGTGTAACCATTTCGGTAACTAATACATTGCCCGATACTCCGCCTGATATCCGTGGTGCCGGGGTTGGCCTTAGTAATATCCGACGACGATTGCAGCTTACTTATGGTACATCCTCTCTTTTACAAACCGTTAAAACGGATACGGAGTTTAAAGCTACCCTCTATTTTCCCACCCAAAATGAAGGCATATGAGAGCGATAATTGTTGAAGACGAGATGCTGGCCAGAGATCTCATAAAGCACTATCTACAAATGGATAAGGAGATAGAGCTAATTGGTGAGTATGCCGACGGATTTTCAGGGGCCATTGCCATAAATAGGGATAAGCCCGATTTAGTGTTTTTAGATATTCAGCTTCCTAAGCTGAATGGATTTGAGCTCATCGAATTGCTCGATCGGTTACCCCAAATTATTTTTACTACAGCCTACGATGAGTTTGCCATCAAAGCGTTTGAGCTCAATGCAACCGACTATCTGCTAAAACCTTTCTCACAAGACCGATTCCTTAAAGCTTTGGCAAAAGCCAAAGAGCTATGGGTGTCAAAGGTTCAAGGTGCAGAATTGCCCCAAGAGGGCATTGTGGCTATGGCACACAGCGCACCCATCAATAGGGTGGTGGTTAAGGATAGCAAGGGGATTCACATTATAGCCAATTCGGATATTTACTATATCGAAGCACAGGATGATTACCTGTTTATTCATAGTACCCAGGGTAGGTTTATGAAGAAGCAAACCATGAAAAGCATGGAGGATAGGCTAAGCCACCAGCATTTTGTGAGGGTTCACAGGTCGTTTATTGCAAATGTGTTGCAAATTGAAAGGTTGGAGCCCTATGAAAAGGACTCGTATGTAGCGATCCTGAAGAATGAAAAGCGAATAAAGGTAAGCGCAGCAGGCTATAAGTTACTTAAAGCAAAGCTGCGCTTTTAAAAAGAGTTCACCGTAAACAGCTTAAAATTCCATCCGTTTTACGGTAATACCCTCAATGCCATTCAAAGCCTTAAACAGCTCATCGCGCCCTGCATTGGGGCCGGCCAGTTCTATCAGAATCAGTCCGCTTTCACTGCAATTGTTATCGGCTACCTCGTGCAATCCAAGACGGGTTCTGATGGCACAACCATGCTGGCTTAGCACTTTTTGTAGGCTTCCGGCTTCTTTGTTTCGGTTGTTGATTTGAATACCAACAATGCAAATGGAGTTTTTCATAGCTAAAAAAGATTATAATTGGGGTTAATATTCGAACGCTTTGTTGTAAAAGTAATACATTTGAAGACCTAAAACGAACATCAAGGCACTTTTTTTGTAGCATTAACACCATTTCTGTTCTTAGTTGGCGTTTCTATTATACTGATTATTCTCCATGAAATCACAGGCTAATACATTAAGAATCTTCATCGCTTTTCTGCTCATCTTTGTGAGCCCAATGGTTCGTGGCCAATACTTTGGGCAGAATCGACCCATCTATAAAACCTTTAATTTCAAGGTTTATAAAACGCCACATTTTGAGATTTATCATTATTTTGATGATGACTCGCTTGTGGTTTCCCTAGCACAATCGGCAGAGCAGTGGTATAGCATGCACCAGCAAATTTTTGGGGATAGCATTAAAAAACGAAATCCCATTATTTTTTATAAAAATCATGCTGATTTTCAGCAAACCACTGCCATAATGGGTACAGTAGGCGTTGGAACCGGAGGGGTTACAGAGGCACTTAAGAATAGGGTTATTATGCCCGTTACCGAGGGATGGGCCCAAACAGATCATGTGCTAGGGCATGAGCTGGTTCACGCTTTTCAGTTTAATTCCATTCTAACCAAAGATTCCACCAATCTCAACTCGCTTCAAAACCTACCCTTATGGATGGTTGAGGGTATGGCCGAATATTTATCCATAGGCAGTGTCGATCCCCATACGGCCATGTGGATGCGCGATGCAGTGCTCAATGATAAGTTCCCGACCCTTGAGCAGATTACTCGAGATCAGCGGTACTTCCCCTATCGGTATGGACAAGCTTTTTGGGCTTTTGTGGGTAGAACATTTGGTGACAACCTCATTGTTCCCATTTTTGAGGAGACAGCCAAAAGAGGGTATAATGCTGCCCTTCTGCGATACTTGGGAATGAATGAGGCGGATTTTTCGAATGTTTGGAAAAGGACCTACGAGGAGCACTTCAAGTACATGATGAAGGATTCCATAGACACCCCCCCCGGTGCCGAGGTGATCTACAAGGGTAATGCCGGACATATAAATATCTCTCCATCCATTAGCCCCGATGGGAAGTATGTGGCATTCTACTCAGAAAAAGAGCTCTTTTCCATCGATCTGTTTTTGGCCGAGACGGCCACGGGTCGAACCGTTAAGCAGCTCACTTCGGTTATCCATAATAATGAGATTGATGCCCTTAACTTTATCGAATCGGCCGGCGCTTGGTCGCCCGACAGCAAAAAGTTTGCTTTTATAGGGTTTAGCAAGGGGAAAAATAAATTGCTCATTGTGGATGTGAATAGTCGTAAGATAGAATCGGAGCTGGAGATCCCCAATGTTCCCGCATTTAACTATCCCACTTGGTCGCCCGACGGAAAAAGCGTTGTGGTTTCGGGCTTGGTAGAGGGAGTAAACGATTTATACCAATTTTTTATCGATGATTATAGCGTTGTTCAGCTCACCAACGATAGGTGGTGTAATATTCATCCCAGCTGGTCACCCGATGGGCGTTACATTACTTTCTCAACCGATATGCCGATGAGCTCTGATGTGAGCGTTTTATCGCCCGGTTATTCCATTGCCACACTCGATGTGGAGTCAAAAAAGATTACTCCTTACCATTTCTTTCAGGGTGCAGCAAACTTAAGCCCGGTGTTTACACCGGATGGTCAAAGCCTTTATTTCCTTTCCGATAGGGATGGTTTTAGGAATCTTTACCGCTATAATCTTTATGAAGATCAGATTTTTCAGGAAACAACTATTCTAACCGGAATATCGGGGATGACGGAGTTGGCTCCGGCATTTAGCGTTGCCTCTCAGGAGGGTAAGGTTGCCTACTCATACTATTTCGATAATAATTATTCCATCTTTATTGCTTCTCCTGATGATTTTTTGGGTGAAATGGTGGACGGTGATGCGGTGGATATGACTGCGGCCACTTTACCCCCCTTAAATCGTTCTATGGATGGCATTGTTGATCTGAACCTAATGAGCCGAATGGAGCAACCTGTTATGGCAGCTGACTCTTTTAGTGTGGCCAAGTTTAAGCCCAAGTTTAAACTCGATTATGTTGCAAATTCAGGAGTAGGTATTGCTACCGGGTACATGGGTACGGGCATGGCTGGTGGGGTCGAAGCGCTCTTTAGTGATGTGGTTGGAGCCAACATGTTTCATGTGGGTTTAGCGCTGAATGGTGAGATTTACGATTTTGGGGGGCAGTTGACCTATATCAACCAAAAGCATAGGGTAAACTGGTCGGTAACCGCATTGCATATTCCATACTCCTATGCATTCTATAGCCGAAATTTTGGTTTTGTGAACGGTCATTTTATTGATACGCTTTTCTTAAATCATTACCGAATTTTTGAGTCGGTAGTGGGGGGTATGGCTCAGTTTCCTTTATCCAAAACTCAACGCTTTGAGGCGGGTGGATATCTTTCGTGGCATAACTACAGAGTTGATGTGCACTCCCATGTGTACGTAGATGGCTACTATGTTGAATATGATAAATACAAGGGTATAGCTCCGGACGGCTATGCGCTGCAACGTGTCAATTTAGCCTATGTGGTTGATAATTCAGTATTTGGATTGGCTTCACCTATGGATGGAACCCGACAACGAATCCAAGTGGAGTTGGTAGGTGGTGTCGTGGAATATCTGGGTACATTATTCGATTTTAGAAAATATTTCTATAAAAAGCCGTTTAGCTTTGCCATGCGTGGATATTATTATGGTAGGCATAGCAAGGAGGATTTGGGTATGATCTATCCTTTATATTTGGGCTATCCATGGTACATTAGAGGCTATGATAACTCGGCTTTTAGAAATCAGCTGAGTTCCGAAGGTACAATGCTTACGCCTAATCAGCTTA
>CAZKPD010000066.1:0-3487 GCA_964554585.1 uncultured Rikenellaceae bacterium | reverse complement strand
TAGCGCCGAGGTTCGGCTTCCGTTTACCGGCCCGGAGCGTTTGGCTGCATTTCGATCAAAAATGCTCTATACAGAGCTGGCGCTGTTTGCTGATGCAGGGTTGGCTTGGTACGATATAAAAGATGTTAAGCTAAAAAGCAGACCAGAAAATGCCAACGATAGAATTCCCGTAGTAAGTACAGGATTAAGCTTACGGGTGAATGTTTTTGGTATGATGATTCTTGAGCCCTTTTTTGCCATTCCATTTCAATTGGGTGGCTTTAAAGCTGCAACATTTGGTCTAAACTTTACCCCCGGCTGGTAATCACTTAAAAAATAGGATAAGTGCAAGTATGGGTACGATTAGCCCCGCTGCAACCAGCAAAGCACCTCTTCGGGTTATCCCATTCTTACCTTTTAAAATAAACAGACCGGTTAGGGTGATCAGAATTAGCGATACGGCAAAAATATCGCTGAAAGTAGTCCACCACTGACGAGCAGTATTGTAGTGCAAAAAGTTGATTTGTGCAAAGAAAGGCTTTCGCTTAATAATTTCTTCTTTGGCTTCACCGCTCTTTAGGGCTATGGTAATGGTACCGCTCTTTGTAAAGGCTTTTAGCCTGTTGTTTCCCGGGTAATAGTACGAGAGTATTTTCTCAGAAGTGTATGGTTCTACCTGCTTGTTTAATAGCGGTGTGTTGATTAATGCGGTATCGCTAGGGAGGATAACGCTAAAGGTTTGATGCTTGATGTTGTAATTGGGGTTCCACTGGTGCAGATGATTAAGCGCAATACCCGAAATGCTGTAAATAAGGACCATTCCGGCAAAAATATAGCCTAAATCACGATGAAGAATCCTGTTTAATTTTCTTAGTTTCATGGTATAACTTTATAAAATGGGTCAAGTTCGATTACCGAACTTGACCCATACATTTGATCCAAAAAAGGTTATTCTACCTCAGAGAAATCGATACATTCAACATGATAGCTAAAATGCTGATGACCTACGTGGTCATGGTCATGGTCATGGTCATGGTCGTGGTCATGGTCGTGGTCGTGGTCGTGGTCATGTTCATGCTCACAGCTGTCCGAATGCTCTTCGAGCACCTTACGCACAACGCCAATTATATTAACAGTTTTCCCCGAAAGTTCGGGAGAGAATACCGGAGATGTTTCGGTGGCCAATACTTTAAGCGTTTTACCCTCAACATTGCCAAAAATGCTTAATTTTTTTCCGCTGTGTTTGCAGGTGTGGTCTACTTTTGCAGTAAACTGTACGGTTTGGTCTTCAAAAGCTGCGGCATTAACCAGTAGGGTGTCAATGGTTACCTCGATAATCTCTAGGCCCTCATTTTCTGCCTTTTCTACTTTTTTATTTCCCTGGCCACATGAGGAAGCCAGTGCAACAACTGCCAATGCTACAGCAAATAATTTAAACTTTTTCATGGTTTTGTAGGTTTTTAATTGATATAAAAATTTAGAATGGTAAAGATAGCAAAAAGTAAGCTGGCAGTACCATTTAACGAAGAAAATACAAAATTTATCCTCTTTTCAAACTCTTTCCGCAATACGAAATGCTGCAGAATTAGTAATAAAATAAAGAGGACTGTGCCAATCCAGTAAAGCGAACCGGTATCCAAAATTATTCCTTCCACTATAACCAAAACAGTGACAATGGCGTGTGCAATACCGGCAAATAGATTTGCCACTTTTTGGCCTAAGATTGAGGGGATTGATTTAAGCGACTCCTCCTTGTCGTACTCCTCATCCTGTATGGAGTATAGTATATCGAAACCGCCTACCCAGAGGATTACGATCAAGCTAAGAATTAGCGGCTCCATAGCCCATTGGCCGGTTACGGACAGATAGGCACCAATAGGGGCAAATGATAGGCCCAACCCCAGAATAAAGTGGCATAGTACCGTATACCGTTTGGTGTAGCTATAGCCTAATATGACTAGGAGCGCCACTGGCGAAAGGTAAAACACCAAATTATTCATTAAATGAGTGGTGACCACAAATAGGATTGCATTTGCAATTGAAAAAAGTAGTGCATGCCTAGGAGTGATTATCCCTGAGGGTATCTCTCTATTAGCAGTCCTAGGGTTCCTCTTATCAATAAATCTGTCCGTATACCTATTGAAACTCATGGCGGCATTACGAGCAAAAACCATGGCCAAAAGGACGAGGATCAGGGTCTTTACAGAAAACCCGAAATCGGGTCTGGTAATTGCAAAAAAGTAACCAATTAATGCAAAAGGAAGGGCAAAAATGGTATGGCTAAACTTTACTAAGGATAGGTAATTCTTTATGGTTTGGGTGCTGGGCATGGAACTCTATTTATCAGGATTTATACTGCCATTAAAATGTGTTAACTAAAACAAAAATAATTGACATGCGTCAATTATGCAAAAAAAAGAGTTGTTTAGGTTTGCTGGATTTGGTGCTATAGTTTAGTGTATGCTATGGAATTCGCATGAACTTGTGGGCCTGAAGTGAAACCTGCCATTTCGGATTTTTCATCACATAATCAACAACCTGAGGGATCATTTGGTTGTATACACTCCATTCGGGTTGGAGGTAAAGCTTACAGGTGGATTTTACCTGAGTGGCATTTTGCTCTGCCCACAAAAAATCTTCGGGTTTTGAGATGATTACTTTCAGCTCATCCGCTTTCATATGGATACCGTTAACGGGAGGTTGTTGCGGCTTGGGCGAAAGGCAAATCCAGTCCCATTGTCCGGTAAGAGGGTATGCTCCAGAGGTTTCAATATGGGTGTCAAACCCATTCGCTTTTAGCCTTTGGCATAAAATATCCAAAGGGTAAAGGCTGGGTTCTCCACCGGTTACAACCACCACTTTGGCTAAGGATTGTAGCGCATTGTGAACAATTTGTTCAACATCAACAGGAGGAAAATTCTTAGGGTTCCAAGTAAACTTGGCATCGCACCAGCTACACCCAATATCACAACCTCCAATTCGTATAAAGTAAGCCGCCTTCCCGGAATGATGCCCCTCTCCTTGAAGGGTATAAAACTCTTCAACCAACGGGAGTAGCTTTCCGTTTTGCAGCTGTTTTAAGTTTATGTCCATGGCTTATTCCTACTCTTGATTGCCAAACAGTAGCTGTCTATCCCTTTCCATAGCTTGTTGAGCCCATTCTACCGGAATTATCCGCCAATTTTTGGGTACCGTTGGCTCCAGTTTGCCACAGTTTTCAATCCAGTTCATTAGGTAGTACCTCATATCTTTTGAAGATACGCTAACCACTCTGCTCTTAAGCTCTGCATCGGAAAGACCGATACCATGAGCAAAATGGCCACCACCACCATTCCCTCTGTACGAATTGACCGCAACTTTATACGTTTTTGCTGCATCAAAGGGACTACCATCGTCCATTGAGAGAATTTGAACCCTTCTGCCTTCAGGTTTCGAAAGGTCAACCTCATAGCGGATACCTGCTGCCGAATCGAAATGGTAATAGTGCGTTTTGAGGGTTGCTCTGCCG
>CAZKPD010000065.1:11400-13559 GCA_964554585.1 uncultured Rikenellaceae bacterium | reverse complement strand
TTTGTTCTTATATATCGAATCGATCATCTGAAAAAACAGCGTTATGAAAATCTCATCCTACAATATAAACACCTTTCTGATTGACGGTGGAACCATGTTTGGAGTTGTTCCCAAAGCCCTCTGGAACAGGCAGTACCCGGCCGACGAGAATAATATGATTCCTTTGGATCTACGCACTCTGATTATTGACCATGCCGATAGGGTAACCATCATCGACACCGGGTTTGGGAACAAACAGAGCGAGAAATTTTTTAGCCACTTCCCCGTTTATGGCGGGTTAGGGCTGGTAGAAGGGTTGGCAAAATTTGGCTATAAGCCAACCGATGTTACCGATGTAATCCACACGCATCTGCACTACGACCACTGCGGTGGAGGAATAGGTATAGATAACAAGGGTGAATTTTACCCCATTTTCCCCAATGCCAAATACCACGTAAGCCAAACCCAGTGGGATTCGGCACTTAACCCCAACATACGCGAAGCTACCTCATTCCTTCCCGAGAATATTCTCCCCATGAAAGAGTTAGGACTCCTTAATCTGGTACAGAATGAGGGTGAGCTAATCCCCGGGATTGAAGTTCGTTTTTTTGATGGGCATACCAAAGGGCAGATGATTCCAATTGTCCATTTGCCTAACGGCAAAAAGGTGGTATTTACTGCCGACTTCTTCCCCTCCACCGCACACATCCATCCGGCTTGGAATGCCAGCTACGATGTGGAACCTTTAATTGCCATGAAAGAGAAAGAAGACTTCTTAGAAGAGGCATTTGCCCGAGGATACTACTTCTTTTATCAGCATGACAACTACACGGAGTGTAGCAACCTGCAAAAAACCACTCGCGGAATTCGAGCTGGCGAAAAAATGGTGCTGAGCGAAATCGTATAACCATTCAACTAAGTGGGGGTACAACGGATAAAGGGAGCAAACCAAATGGCTGCCCAAGCAGCCTATTTCTCTTTCTCTACGAGATTCCTCCCCCAACTGTATAAGCCTAATCAGAGAAAGGCTTCTCCCGCAAGTTCATCTCTAATTGTAATCCTAAAGCAAAGAAAACCTTACACTGTCACTTTACTATTGGGACACATTGAACCCATATTACCTTAGAATTCTAAATATCAATTCGTATTTTTGTAAAAATTTGTTACCATGCATATTGAGAATATTAGCGATGATGCCCTATTGAATGAGAATGAGGGCTACGAAAAGGTAGAACGCTGGAATAGCGAAAAAACTTTGGAGCTAGCCAAGCATTACAAGGCTATTCTTAACCTGTTGGGTGAAGATGTAAACCGCGAGGGTTTACTAGATACGCCACTTAGGGTTGCTAAAGCTATTCAATTCTTAACACAGGGAAACAACCTAAACCCAAAAGAAATTCTTAAAAGCGCCATGTTTAAGGAGGACTATAAGCAGATGGTAATTGTGAAGGATATTGAGCTCTACTCCATGTGCGAGCACCACATGATACCCTTCTATGGCAAGGCGCACGTGGCCTATATCCCCAATGAGCATATTACGGGACTTAGTAAGATTGCCCGCGTGGTGGAGGCTTTTGCCCGTAGGCTGCAGGTACAAGAACGGCTTACCATGCAAATCCGCGACTGCATTCAGGAAACCTTAAACCCAATGGGTGTGGCTGTGGTAATTGAAGCAGCACATATGTGCATGCAGATGCGGGGAGTACAAAAGCAGAACTCGGTAACTACCACATCGGCCTTCACGGGCGTATTCATGTCGCAAACCAAAACCCGCGAAGAGTTTATCAATCTTATCAGCCATAAGCTACACTAAATTTCACTCTACTCACACTCTACTCAAGGTTTGATTTTAAGTCAAGCCTTGAGTTTTTTTTATCCGGTGGTTTCGGCTTCGCTCAACCACCGGTGAACCTCGAACCACGTACCACGCACCTCTTACCCCTGCACCCCGTCATTGCGAGGAGGTTCCAAACTCTGAGGCTTCGGAGTCGGGACGACGAAGCAGCCTTACCCTTTCTCACAATTAGTCGATTGCCTTTAACGGTGTTGATTTTTTAATAAACACTACAGCGTTATACCGCAATGGGGTAATGGCAGGTGCATAGTAATCGGTTCGCTCATGTAATGGGTTAAATTCTACGCCAATCCCACGATGGTCAATAGGCTCTAGCAAATCGGGG
>CAZKPD010000065.1:0-11390 GCA_964554585.1 uncultured Rikenellaceae bacterium | reverse complement strand
CGGTAAACCACATTTATTGAGCGCATACTCCAAACTGCCACGCTTTGCCGGAGCAAGCCGCATATGCTCCATGGGAGCACCCCACCGCAATCCGGCATTTATCTGCCCTTTATAAGTTGTAAAACCAATTATCCTTACGGCATCCTCGCCAAGGGTTTCGCGGCTAAGCTGACCAATACTGTACATCCCGTGATGGAACATACCCGTGGCACGGGCATCGCCAACGTGTGAGTTGTGTGCCCAAACCACTGCATTCGATTGGTTCCCATGAATTTGCAATAGGGTTTGCACCGTTTTGTGCATATGCCCTGCTCGGCTGTTCCATGATTGTACATCATTTTGAAGAGCAAGACGGTAAAACTCTTCAGAGTTTTTAACCACCTCAGCGCATTGCAGGGCGTAAAGAAGTGCTTCCCTTCGGTATGCGTTATCACTTAGCTGAAACTCTTGTAGCAAAATATCAACGACCTCTTCGAGTCCGCTATAACAGGATGTGTATCCTCCCTTAACAGCAGTGGCATACTGCCATTCATCCCGGTCATAAGCAGCGTAACAATCAAACCGCTTTTTCACTTCATCCCATCTATGGGGGATTAGCTCTTCCACAATGGTTAAAACCTCATCCATGGCCTGCCACTGCCCATACAGATCCATGCCAAAAATGCCCACCTTTTCATCCAATGGTTTTGAATCATTATACGCTTTTAACCATTCGGCAAACCGCTCAAACTCCGTATTGCGCCACATCCAATCGGGCCATCGGGTAATTTCTTTCAGCACTCCCGCTGCCGACTGATATCCCTCCAATACCCCTTTCACATAAAGGTTTAGCTTAAATATGGGGACCCAATCGGCTTCCAGTATCACAAGATTTACCCCTTGCTCAGCAATCAACCGTTTGCTAATCTCGGCACGCCAACGGTAAAACTCTGCCGTTCCATGGGTAGATTCTCCCAACAACACCAGTTTGCTCCCCTCACACATCACCATCAAATCATTTAAAGATGATGAATCGGTCAGCTCCACAGCGTTCTCACACAAGGAGTAGGTATCATGCTTCTCCGTTTTGTTTCCAAAACCGGCTACAGCCGTAAGAAAAAGGATTAGGGTTAGTATTATTCTTTTTATGCTCATGGGTTTAAATATACAATTTTAACCATCAATGTTCGAAATAAGAGCGAATAGGGTGTAGTTATTATGGCTAAATTATTAGGTAGAAAAACCTTTAAACCCTATTTTTATAGGGATAAAACGTAAGATAAAACCTCAAATACCATGAAAAAGATATTCAGCCTACTCCTATCGGTAACTCTGCTTTTTCCTCTTTTTGTAACCACCTCTTGCAATCAAGTTTCAAAAGAGGGTAAGCAGCCGCTTAGCGCTTCTGAAGCGTATAGTACTCCCTTACGACCCGCGGGTCAAAGCCATGTGCTGGAGCTTCGAACCGACCCGCTGGATACGGTTCGCATTGCCATTATCGGATTGGGCATGCGCGGAATTGGTGCGGTACACCGCTTTAGCTATATTGATGAGGCCCGCATTGTGGTTCTGGCCGATGTGGTTCCCGAAAGCGTGGAGAGGTCTCAGCAAATCCTTGAGAAGATGGGTCGCCCTGCTGCCGCAGAATATACAGAGGCAGATGCTTGGAAGGAGATTTGCCAACGCTCCGATGTGGATTTGGTCTATATCTGCACCCATTGGGATTTGCATACGCCCATAGCGCTATTGGCCATGGAAAATGGCAAGCATGTGGCCGTAGAAGTTCCAGCAGCCCTAACCATCGACGAGTGCTGGCAGCTGGTAAACACCGCCGAGCGCACCCAAAGGCATATGATGATGCTTGAGAACTGCAACTACGATTTCTTTGAGATGGCTACCCTAAACATGGCTCAACAAGGGTTGTTTGGCGAAATTGTACATGCCGAGGGTGCCTATATTCACGACCTGCGCTCCATGCTTTTCGCCGAAGAGGGTGAGCCCGGCCACTACTGGGACATGTGGAGGCTTAAGCACAATGCCGAAAAGAGTGGCAGCCTTTACCCTACCCACGGCATTGGCCCCATAGCCCATGCGCTAAACATCCACCGAGGAGACAGAATGGAATACTTAGTATCTATTTCAACCGATCAGTTTGGCCTAACCGAGTATGCCAAGCAAAAATTTGGGGAAGATTCTGACTTTGCCAAGGATGAATACAAACGGGGCGATATGAATACCACCCTGATAAAAACTGCCAAAGGAAAAACCATTATGATTCAGCACGATGTAACCAGTCCACGCCCCTATAGCCGCATTCATATGCTTAGCGGAACCAAGGGATTTGCCCAAAAATGGCCCCGAATGGGCATTGCCCTTGAGCCCAATGCGCATCACTACCTACCCGAAGACGAGTTTCAGGCCCTGCTTAAGCAGTATGAGCACCCCATCGTTACCGAGGTGGGCGAAAAGGCAAAACAGGTGGGAGGCCATGGCGGAATGGATTTTATTATGGACTACCGCCTAATCTACTGCCTACACCACGGATTACCGCTAGACCAAGATGTGTATGATGCAGCCGAGTGGTCGGCCATTGTGGAGCTATCGCAAATATCCACGGCCAATGAGGGTATGCCCGTGCAGATTCCCGACTTTACCCGTGGTGCATGGCAAGAGTTAGAAAGCATAAAGTACTATACCAAATAAAATCCTAGGTAATCCTTAAAACATCAACCCATTATGAAAAAGAGAATAAATGCTGCCGTAGGCATATCACTGGTTTTCATACTCCTTTCCGGCTGCTCGGTGAATAATAAAATCTTTAAAGAGGAGGATATTGTTTACTCCTCTTCGAGGTATGAACTCAAATACAATATAAAGGATAAGAATCGTCGTTCACCTCTAATCCTCTTTACCCAAACCATACTAAAGGAAAAGAGTGCTCAAAATGAGATTTCTTATCATGTTTACGATGCCCTAAATCTCTCCAGTTCAAGCTACAAAATGGAAGAGAAGGTTTTTCTAATCATTGATAATAAACCGTACCCCATGGATATTGAGGCGATTGAATTGGAGAACAGAACTACTCAAACAGAAAACACCGAGAGTATTATGGCTGCCGATAGCACATATCGAACGGTTGTAACAGGATATTCGCAGCAGCATAGCAAGATTACGAAATTTCAGTACCCGCTTTCCACAGATATCATGCTGAAAATAAGGGATGCAGACCAGATACAGTTCCGCTACTATGCCGGACCGAAAATGATTACCGTTAAACCCAAAAGAAAAAATATCAGAAAGATTAAAGAGCTAATTGATATGGAATAGGGTTATCCCTGTAAAGACCAATCAGTTTTCTTCAATAGCAAAGGGTGCCATGTAGCACCCTTTACCATATTAATCGCTATATGATTTTTACTCATACTGCTTTAGCAGTAGTTCCAGTATCTGCTTACCCGCAGTGGAAACGGAGGTTCCGGGCCCAAAAATGGCTGCTACCCCTTGGTCGTACAGATACTGATAATCCTGCGCAGGGATAACCCCACCGCAAATCACCATAATATCCTCGCGACCCAACTTTTTCAGCTCCTCCATAACCTGAGGAACTAACGTTTTGTGGCCTGCGGCCAAGCTGGATACGCCCAGAATATGCACGTCATTCTCCACCGCCTGCTTGGCTGCCTCGGCAGGAGTTTGGAACAGAGGACCAATGTCCACATCAAATCCGATATCGGCATAGCCGGTGGCCACCACCTTGGCGCCACGGTCGTGCCCGTCTTGCCCCATTTTGGCAACCATAATGCGGGGCTGACGACCCTCTAGCTTGGCAAATTTATCGCACAGCTCGCGGGCTTGGTTAAAGCTATTGTCATCCATAGATTCTGCTGAATAAATTCCTGAAATTGAACGTATCACCGCCTTGTAACGACCGGCTACCGACTCGCAGGCATCGGAGATTTCACCCAACGTAGCCCTTAGCATAGCTGCTTCAACGGATAGTTCCAGCAAGTTGCCCTGTCCGGTTTTAGCGCATTGGTTTACAGCTGCCAAAGCAGCCTGTACTTTTGCCTCATCGCGGTTTTTCTTAAGAGTTTTAAGGCGTGCCAGCTGGCTTTGCCGAACGGCGGTATTGTCCACATCCAAAATATCAATAGGATCTTCCTTATCCAGCTTATAACGGTTTACACCTACTATGATATCCCTTCCGGAGTCGATACGGGCCTGCTTACGAGCAGCGGCCTCCTCAATACGCATTTTGGGGATACCGGTCTCAATGGCCTTGGCCATTCCTCCCAACTCTTCTATCTCTTGGATAAGTTTCCATGCCTTATGGGCAATCTCATGGGTTAACTTCTCCACATAGTACGAACCGGCCCATGGGTCAACGGCACGGGTAATATCTGTTTCCTCCTGGATATAGAGCTGAGTGTTCCGTGCAATCCGTGCCGAGAAATCGGTGGGCAATGCAATAGCCTCATCCAGCGCATTGGTGTGGAGGCTTTGGGTATGACCCAAAGCGGCTGCCATGGCCTCAATACAGGTGCGCGCCACGTTATTGAACGGATCCTGCTCGGTAAGGCTCCATCCCGAAGTTTGGCTGTGCGTACGCAAAGCCAACGATTTGGGATTTTTGGGATTAAACTGCTTCACAATCTTAGCCCACAGCAAGCGCGCAGCGCGCATTTTGGCTATCTCCATAAAGTGGTTCATTCCCACTGCCCAGAAGAAAGACAATCGCGGAGCGAAGGCATCGATATCCAATCCGGAATTAACCCCGGTACGCAGATACTCAAGCCCATCGGCCAGGGTGTAGGCCAGCTCAATATCGGCCGTGGCGCCTGCCTCCTGCATATGGTAACCTGAAATGGAAATGCTGTTAAACTTGGGCATCCGCTTAGCTGTATATTGGAATATATCGGCAATAATACGCATGGAGAATTCGGGCGGATAGATATAGGTATTCCGCACCATAAACTCCTTCAGAATATCATTCTGAATGGTTCCTGCCAGCTGCTCCAGCGTGGCTCCCTGCTCAAGGGCAGCACCAATGTAAAACGCCATAATGGGGAGTACGGCACCGTTCATGGTCATGGAAACGGACATTTCGCTAAGCGGAATCCCATCAAAAAGCACCTTCATATCCTCGATGGAGTCGATGGCCACACCGGCCTTGCCCACATCACCCTCTACACGCGGGTGATCGCTGTCGTAACCACGGTGCGTGGCTAGGTCAAATGCTACCGAAAGCCCTTTTTGGCCTGCGGCCAAATTACGACGATAGAAGGCGTTAGACTCCTCAGCCGTTGAGAAACCTGCATACTGACGTACAGTCCATGGCTTATTCACATACATGGTACTGTATGGACCATGAAGAAATGGCGGGATACCGGCAGCATAGTTCAAATGCTCCATGCCCTCCAAATCGGCTTGGCTATATACGGGTTTTACGGCAATCTGTTCGGGTGTCATAAACTCTTTATCTGAAGTTTTTACATCCTTGGCCGCATATTCCTTATTGATATCAATTTTGCTAAAATCGGGTTTCATATTTTCTGTTTTTTAACCTTTATACTTTTGTACCTCAATCTATTTAAATAGCATTCAACTACACTATTTTTAGCATTTTTTGGTACTCTCTTAAGGTCTCAAGCGCATTGCTTTTAACGCTGATAAAGTTCTTAATTCCCTTAGCTTCCAACTCCGATTTGGATGCAGGTTCACCGGCTACCACAAAAACAGCCTTGCCGGCCAATTTCTCAAATGCTTCGGGAGCCAGGGTTAAGTATTCGTCATCGGAAGAACAGATAACCACTATATCACTCTTGGCATCGAGCGCGGCTTTAACGCCTTCATCCACGGTTTTAAAACCGATATTGTCTATCACCTCAAAGCCTGCACAGGCAAAGAAGTTGGAGCTAAACTGAGCGCGTGCTCTACGGAAAGCAAGACTCCCCAATGTAAGCATAAACACCTTGGGGCGTTTACCCGAAGCATCGGTAGTATAGCGCAGCTGCTCAAACTCTTGCGACCCCCTGAATTGGGGTAACGGTTCGGCAATGGCGTTGGCCGACTTTTCTGCCACAGCTCTGATTACCGTACCCTTGCTTACTACAGCAGTGTCGGCAATCTCAATAAAATTGGGATACTGATTGGTTCCAAGCACGGTTTGTCTCCTTGTAGCAATATTAGCCTCACGTTTGGAAGCCAAGGAGTTGATTTCACTTTGAATAAACCCTTGCGTGAAAGCGCTTAGGTAACCACCCATCCCTTGAACCTTTTGAAACAGCTCCCAGGCGTGAGTAATAAGCGATTGGGTAAGATTTTCGATATAGTAACTTCCTGCAGCCGGGTCAACCACCTTATCAAAGTAGGCCTCCTCCTTAATTACAATCTGCTGATTGCGAGCAACCCGTTCAGAGAATTCGGTTTGCTCTTGGTAGGGTGCATCAAATGGAAGAACGGTAAAACTATGAACGCCTCCCAAGGTAGCAGCCATGGTTTCGGTGGTGGTGCGAAGCATATTTACATATGGATCGTACACCGTTTTGTTCCATAGCGAGTTGGTGGCATGAATGGATAAGGGTTCACAATTGGCACATCCGTATGCCTCAGCAATTTTTGCCCAAAGCAGTCGTGCAGCCCTAAACTTAGCTATCTCCATAAAGTAGCTGGATCCAACGGCCAAAGTCATAAAAATTCGACGGAAAGCCTCTTGAATACTTACCCCTTTCTCGGTAAGCCAATCAACATACTCTACTCCCATGGATAGGGCAAAAGCCAACTCCTGAGTAACGGATGATCCTGCATTTCGGAAAACATCACCATTAATGGACATTAGCTTAAAGTTGGGTAGGTCTTTTGCGCTATTAAATAGCTCCACGGCACGGTTAACCGAACTTTTTTGGTCAACACAAAACTTACCGTTAAGCGTAAGCGCTGTCAATGGGCTATAATCAAACGAACCTTTGGCTTTAGCCATATCAACCCCACTCTTTTTAAGTACATCCACTAAAAGTGGAAGAACGGTAGCAGAGCCGCAGCCTGCCACAAAATTTATTTCATTTTTCGTAGGGTCAATACTTTTAAGCAAAGAAGCCACATCAACCGATGATGCTTTGCAGCTGCTTGGGATAACAAAGCCCACTGAATTTAGCCCACGCTCTAGCCCATCAATCGCTTTTTTATTGGCCTGAGGTGCATTGGTAGCTTCAAAATCTTGTCGTACCAGCCAGCTGTTGGAGAGAGGATTTACTCCCCTTGCGTAGGGAAATTCGCCGGGTAATGCATGCGTGCTTTTAATATCCTTTAGATGTTCACTCCTATAGTAGGGCTGAACGTTAAACCCCTCTAGGGTTTTCCAAACCAACTTTTTATCATAGTCGGCTCCTTTCAAATCCTTATGAATTACCTCTTCCCATTCCGGTGTTGTAACCGGAGGGAAATCGACAAATAGCTTAGGATTACTCTTGTTTTCTGCCATAGCCTATATGTAGTTTTTATTTAAAATAGACGTACAAATTTAACAACTTATTGAAACAGTTGGCCAAATCAACCTGAATATGATTGATTGTGTGTTTTGTAGCATGGGGTGTCAGGCATGGTTCATGTCCGCTATGTGGGTAAAGAAAAAGCCGCCTCTATAGGCGGCTTACACATTAGGCATGCACTATTTCTCACTACTTCTTTAATATCTTTTTGGCCACCAGTCCCTCAGGTGAGGAGATCATAAGGATATAGAGCCCATTTGCTTGATCCGATAGGTTAACCTCTCCATTGCCATTGAGGATTTGGCTGTGTACCACTCTTCCGGTAATATCGGCAACGCTCAAGCAAACGGTACCCTCAACTGCCACGTTGAAAATTCCGGTTGAGGGGTTTGGATATACCCCAACGTTAATCTGCGGATTCTCAATGCCCGTTCCTGTGTTTGTATAAGGAATAGCAAGTGTTCCCAGCTCCACGCTGGTCCATGCAATAAGGGTTGCCTCTCCGGTGGTAATATCAATGGTGAACAAACCATCATCAGCCTGAGTACTCAATCCGCCATACATTACTTTATTATCACGGTCATAGGCAATCTCCTGCTTATATTTAATATCCAATCCTAAATTACCCACCACTGTAGCCTCGCCGGTTCCTTTATTAATCTTATGCAGCTGATCAGTGTCAATGGATATAGCATAAAGTTCTCCTGTTTCTGTACAGGCAATGCCGGTGGTGTTCTCAAGTGCTCCTCCTATCAAGGTGGGCTCCCCAGTTTCTAGGTTTATTGTATAGAGTTGCCCATTAACGTTAATGGCGTACATGGTTTTGGTGGTAACATCATAAGCCAAACCTCTTCCATCCGTTATGCCACCGCCAATCAATTCCACAGTTCCGGTTTCCGGATCAATCTTCACCAATGGAAAAGCTTGATCTACTATATACTTAACCGCATACACTTTATCCCCAACAAAATCCCCACCGTAAATTGATTCGTTAACCAGCTCTATTTGCTCATAAACCCCCTCCGGAAGGGTAATGTGCATGGGACCTTTGCCTTCGGCTCCGGCGGCTGCTCCGGGTCCGACAAAAATAGCCCAAGCAAAAGCTTGAACTGAGCCATCCTTTAAAGGATTAGCTGATGAAAACTGCTCGGAAGAGTTAACATGGTTACTAGGTTTTGCATCGCCTATGCTGTTCTGTCCCTGCTGTGCAGCTGCAAAGAGCACGGTAAGGGACAACATTGCTGAAGTAAAAATTCTTTTCATAGTTTGTAAGGTTTTTTGATTAATAAAAGGATATTGTTTATTAAAGGTAGTAATTAATATTTAATGCTTGTACACTAAGGTAAACGCATTTAAATTCCAAAATTCCCGGGAAATAATCCTTATCCCAGCCTACAATCTTACGTTTGGACTTAATCTCCAACTTATACACCTTATCGTTTTATTGGCAAATTAAGGGCGGTTTTATTTATTAAAAGATGTTGTGCGATGCGTTTTTTGCCCTTTCTCAAGCCGTTTTCCTTACTCGGTCTTTAAGAAAAAACGGAAACCATACCGCACTTAACGCAGGCAATGCCACATTGAGCAGCCAAACCATATGTGCAGCCAAAGCAATGGCCGCCGGTTGATTCCAGAATGCTCCCACAAATATAATCCCAAAACCCGAGCGTACTCCAGCATCGGCAACAGAAAGAACAGGTATTAAACTAGCAAACAGATATGTTGTAAAAACGGCTGCATAAGCAGTGATAAAGTCTGCCTCACAACCAAAGAGGTAAAGTAGAAGAACAAACTGAGATGCAAATACCATATACCTTAGCAGGCTAAACGCCACAACTGTTAAAGAGCTGCTAAGCGGGACGCTTGAAATAAGTGCAGGGCTAAAACCGAAACGCTTAAGAACCCTAAAATTATCTAGGAATTGTGACAAATATTTTTGCCCAAACACAAAAAGCATTGCCACGCCAAACCCAACAGCAATAGCAGCGATTACCCACGGGTTACCAAAATATCGATTAAACTCAGGTTCTTGGCTTAACAAAGCTATTCCTAGTAAACCAAAGAATATGGTTGCTAACTGCTGTGCAAAAGCACACTGAAATGCCATTAGCCCTGCCTCAGCCTTATTTTCCGTTTTTAGTAGCGCAACCCTTCCAAAAGGATCACCTACCCTATTGGGCGTAAACAGGCCAACCCCTGCGCCGTAAAGCGAACTCCTTAGAGCCCGAACAAACCCTATGGGCTCAACCCGTTTAAGCGAAAGCTGCCACTTAAACGCCTCAATAATCCAATTCACAGGCATCAAGAACAAAACTAGGAGTATGGCAGGAATGCACAAATTACCGCATTGCCCAAGGAGCAACGGAAGCTTGGTAAAATCCTGTTGCCCTAGCTTTACAGCAACGAACAAATAGGCCAAACAGGCCACTAAAATTTGGATTAGTAGTATTGTGCGCTTCTTAGCTGTCACTCTTACAAAATTTTGCGCTAATTTAGCTCAATCATTCTAATGGACCGGAGCAAAGAGCCAATAACATTTTCACCTTTTTACTAACCATCACCCATTAAAACCCGCTGGTTATGAACGTTGCAAAGAAAGAGTCTAAGACCAACAAGTTTTTTCATAGAGCTAAAATGTTTCTATCCAAAGAGATTTGGAGCGTTCAGCTAAAGGAATTCCCCATATACAAGCGCCTGATATACCACACCCTCAGAATACTGGTTTTGGCCTATAAGGGATTTGTCGAGGGAAGGGTAAACCATCGGGCGTCGGCATTAACATACTTCACGCTAATGTCCATAGTCCCCATACTGGCCATGGGTTTTGGCATAGCCAAAGGGTTTGGTGCCGACAAGTATTTAGAGAAGCGACTGTTGGAGCAGTTTGAAGGGCAAGAGTACTTACTGTCTAAGGTCATTGATTTCTCGCAGAATCTGCTCCATAATACAGGGGGAGGGCTAATAGCAGGGATTGGAATCATTGTGCTTTTCTATTCGGTGCTAAAAGTTTTCAACCATATAGAGCGCTCGTTCAACGATATTTGGCAAATAAAAACCTCACGCCCCTACGCCCGTAAATTTGCCGATTACCTCTCTATGATGCTTATTGCCCCGGTACTTCTGGTGGCCGCTAGCGGGATTAACGTATTTATTGCCACTCAACTTGACTCCCTTTCGGAGCAGATTGAGATTATCGGTTATATCACACCCTTCATCATGTTCCTTCTTAAATTTTTACCCTACTTTATCATTTGGGTAACCTTCACGCTTCTTTACATTGTTTTACCCAACACCAAGGTGAATATTGTATCGGGAATTATTGCAGGAGTCATAGCCGGATCGGCATTTATGGTGGTTCAGTGGATTTACATCGACTTACAGATTGGAGTATCAAAGTACAACGCTATTTACGGAAGTTTTGCAGCCCTACCCCTATTCCTTGCCTGGCTGCGCATTAGCTGGCTCATCGTTCTTCTAGGAGCAGAGATTTCATTCTCACATCAAAACCAAAACCTTTATGAGTTTAAGGCAGAAACAGAGAACATTAGCAATCGGTGCCGGAAAATTCTATCGGTATTGTTACTGAATAGGATTATTCACCGATTTAATGGCGGTGAACCTCCCTATTTGGCCAGCGAACTTTCAACTGAGCTAAAATTGCCCATTCGCTTGACTCAAAACCTTTTGGAGGGGATGGTTGATTGCAATATACTGACCATGTCGTATACCCCTGAGCCAAAAACTCCGGCCTTTCAACCGGCACAAAATGTAGATAATTTTACCGTTGCTTACGTTTTTAATACTCTCGATGCCTCGGGCTCCAGTATTTCTGCAAACAACGCTAAGATTTCCGAAATTGAGAGTATATATAGTGCTTTTACTGAGAGCATTAAAAGCTTAGACAAAAATATCCTTGTCAGGGAT
>CAZKPD010000064.1:4789-13684 GCA_964554585.1 uncultured Rikenellaceae bacterium | reverse complement strand
GCAGCCAAAATATGGGTGTTCCATCCGCCCAACCCCAATGCCTAACAGGTATGGGTCAAAGTGTTTGTAATCAGTAACCTATAATTTTGTACGGATGAAAACTTTTAAATGGATTGTTCTCTCCCTTTGGCTAATAAGCTTTGTTCAACCGGGATGCGCCATGAATGAGGGGGAAGAGGTATCCTCAGAGCTGTTAGCCTATAAGATCAACATTAAAGAGGATATTATGCCTGCGGCATGGAGATACATGCAGCGTGGCTTTGCCGAGGCTAAGGAGTTGGATGCGGATATTATCCTGATTCATTTGAATACCTACGGTGGATTAGTGAACATTGCCGATTCCATACGCACTAAAATTTTGAATAGTTCCATTCCTGTTTGGGTTTTTATTGACAACCAAGCGGCTTCAGCCGGTGCATTGATCAGCATTGCTGCTGATAGTATTTATATGCGGTCGGGTGGAAGCATTGGTGCGGCTACGGTAGTTAACCAAACCGGTGAGGTGGCGCCCGACAAATACCAGTCGTTTATGCGGAGTATTATGCGCGCCACCGCTGAGGCTAAGGGTAAAATTCCTGTGGTGATAGGGGGCGATACGGTGATGAAATGGCGTAGGGATCCCAAAATTGCTGAGGCCATGGTCGACCCTTCGGTTTATATTGAGGGGGTGATAGATACGGGAAAAGTGCTCACGTTTACTGCCGATGAGGCCATTCTATGGAACTACTGTGAGGGCAAAGCGGAGTCGGTGGATGAGATTTTTCGGATGAACGGTATTGATGACTATCGACTAGAGGAGTTTAAGCCCACATTGATGGATAAGCTGATTGGGTTTTTAACCTCGCCCGTTGTATCAGGAATTCTAATTATGATTATTGCAGGCGGAATCTATTTTGAGATGCAAACGCCCGGAATAGGTTTCCCATCGGCTATTGCGCTTGTGGCTGCTGCTCTGTTTTTTGCTCCGCTTTACATCGAGGGGTTAGCAGAGTACTATGAGCTGATCCTCTTTGTTTTAGGTATAATACTTATTGCCATTGAAATTTTTGCCATACCTGGTTTTGGGGTGGTGGGTATTTCAGGAATTGTATTGGTCTTAGTGGCACTTTCTGCGGCTATGATTGACAACGATATCTTTAGGGATTTACGCCCATTCTCTTGGGTCGAAATTTTTAGACCTTTTATGGTGGCATCCCTATCGCTCTTTTCAGGGTTGGTGGTTTCCATTGTGCTGAGTAAACACCTTCTTGCCAACCCAACATTCCCCGCTTTGTCATTGAATCGCAGCTTAACGCAAGAGGATGGATTTATAGGTGTGGATATTCGCCAAAAGAATAAGGAGGGAATGGAGGGTATTGCCCATACCGTCCTTCGTCCCGGAGGGAAGGTGGATATTGAAGGTGAGATTTATGATGCAGTATCCGATGAGGGTTTTATTGATAGGGGCGAGCGGGTTAAGGTGATTAAGGATGAGGCAGGGCAGATTTATGTACAACGAAATTAGATAGGATGAGGCTAACTCGAAATGTAATTACTCTCTTGTTCTTTTATGCGCTCACTGTTTTGGGCCTACAGGCCCAGATGGTTGAATGTTTTGAGCAGGGGCGAAAGGTTTTGTATTTCAAACAGTCCAAAGAGCTCTCCTCGGGTACATGGGAATTTCATGATGCCCTGACGGGTTCCAAAAAAAATGATAAAAAAGTAGAGAATCAATCTGCCCGAATTCGGAGGGGGAGCATTAAGATGCGTTTCGACTATCCGTCGGGTCTGGCTGAGCTGTCATTCCATGCGGCTACCTATGGACAAGATAAAGGGGGAATTATTCAGATTGAGTATTCTCAGGATAAAGGGAGTAGCTGGTTTATCTTAAAAGATTCTGTGGTATTGAATCCAACCCTTACCCTGTACCAAATTCCTGCACAGATTGTGGGAAATGTGAGGATAAGAATAGCTAATATCGGGAAGGGCAGGGTAAATGTGGATTGTGTGAAGCTGATTGGGCTAAGGGCTCCGGCCATAGTTGCACAACCCCATTACGAGGTTTCTGCAACGGCAAACAGCATAAGTTTGAGGTGGGAAACCGAAGGGTTGGCTCAATCTATTGTCCGATTTGGAAAAACAGCTGCGTTGGAGCTTGGCGAAGTGATTGAACCTAATCCCAAAACTGCTCATAAGTTTACCCTGTCAAATCTCGAGCCTGCTGAGGCTTATTCCATACAGCTTAGGGCTACCGGAGGGTTGGATACAACCGCCACTGCAGTATATATTTGCGGTACCGCATCGCCTGTGGAGACCAAAGGACAAATCCATACCTACTTTAATAAAAGTGTGGACCATACGTTGGCTACCTTCGGTTTAGCCAATGGGGATGTGGATTTGTCCAATGTGCTCAATCAGCATATCCGTTTAGCAGAGAAAACGGTGGAATTGGCATTCTACAATATTACAGGGGGAGTGGGAGACCGGTTGATACAAGAGCTGATTGATGCAAAAGAGCGTGGGGTAGAGGTACGACTTATAATGTCGGGGCATAGAGAAACTGAAAATCCATTAATCAAACGGTTGCACCATGCCGGCATTAATGCTGTGTATAGCCTAGGGAAACAGCAGATGCACAATAAATTTGCAGTGATTGATGCTCATCACTCCAACCCAACCAAAAGTTGGGTAATTACCGGTTCATGGAATGCCACCGACTCGGGAACCTATCAGCAGTATCAGAATGTGTTGGCTATACAGGATGTGGCGTTGGCCCGTGGCTACCTGTTAGAGTTTAACCAGATGTGGGGTGCAAGCATGGGAGCATTCAACCCGTCAAAAGCAAAATTCAGCTCATCCAAAAGTGTAGTAAACCCCTCGGTTTACTGGGTGGGTAGCGATAGCACCCGCATTGAGCTATACTTTAGCCCACAGGCTAATACCGAGTCCCATATCCTCAGAACCATCCATTCGGCACAGCGCGATATAAATCTCACCCTAAACCTAATCACCCGCAAAACCATTTCTGATGCTTTGCAAGCAAAGCAAAACGAGGGTGTAATAGTGAAGGGTACCGTAGGCGAACCAAACTTAACGGGCAGTGTATTTGAAGTTTTAAGCTCTTGGGCCGATGTGCACCATTTTGTACAAAAAGAACATGGGTTACTTCACCATAAGTATACTGTGATTGATGGTGAGGTTACCACAAAAAACTCCAAGGTGCTCACCGGGTCGCACAACTGGTCGTTGAATGCCAACACCAAGAATGATGAGAATACCCTTATTCTATTCAACGAAAGGGTTGCCAATGAGTATTTTCAGGAGTTTGTTGCCCGTTACCATCAGGCGGGTGGAAAGCAGCAGTATGTAAAAGAGTAGCAATTCTTGTTTTTTGCTTTAGTCAGCAAAAGAGGCTAATACCTGTTGTACCGCATGGCTAAATCCCGAGTTGTTATTGGAATTTACCACCCTAAACCGTTTTTTTAGCTCCTCTGGAGCATTGGCCACCACATAGCTGTTGGTGTAGTGCGTTAGCATATCCAAATCGTTGTAATCGTTCCCAATGGTTACCACCTGTTCGGCCGAGATGTTGTGCAGTTGGCAAATCTGGTTAATCCCAAAGGCTTTGGATACATCGGGTTTAAAGATTTCCATCCAAATGGAGTTCCCGTCCAGCGGCGAGGTGGCTCGTATGACTTTTAGGTCAGGGAAGTACTTTCGTAGACTTTCGAACCTCTCCACGTCGTTGGGGAGTATGGCAATAATTTGTGCTGCCGAAGAGCCGTAAATAACGCCCGGAGCAAAGGGTTGGCAAAACTGTTGGTAAATCTTTACTCTACGCTCAAAATCGGGATTCTCTTTTCCGGATCGGTAGTATAAAAAGCGATGATTGGTGGGGATGGGTTCGTGAACCATAAAATCCACATTCTGCTCCATCAGCTCATCAATAATATCCTGAACCTGATTTTTATGCAATTCGGTAGCATAGAGCAGGCTCCCTTTCTTAAAATCGTATGCTCCTGCGCCCGACGAAAACACCAAATAGTCAATAGGAAAACCATTGGGCAACACTTTGGTGAATGAATAGGGCGAACGCCCGGTGGCAACAACCCTGATAATCCCTTTTTCTCCCAGCCGTTTAAGCGTTTCCATATCCGTTGGGCTAACCTTCTCTAGGTCATCTAGCAGGGTTCCGTCCAAATCGGTTACAAACATTTTTGGGCTATGCTCAGGGTTTGGTTTTATGTGCATGGTAATGAGCTACTATGTTTAATAATGAGGAAGTGAGATAAAACAAAACCCATAACAATACGTTAATCAATATGGACAACAACAGGCAGTTGGGTTGATTTTTAGCAAAGATATAATAACTAATCTCATTGGAGGCACTATTGGCTAAGGTGCTGTGAATTATCAGTTTATTTTTAATGCCAACTGTTTTATTTTAAAGAAATAAATTTCGTTAAAGTTGTTTAAATAATTTTTTATAAGGGATGGAATGCCTATTTTTATAGCAAGATATTCACTCACTAAAAGAACTACATTATGTCGAAAATCATCACGTTTAATGAGCTCAGAAGGATTAAAGACCAACTCCCTGATGGAACGATGCAGCTGATTGCCGAGAGGCTGAATGTTGACCCGGAAACGGTTCGCAACTATTTTGGTGGAACCAATTGGGAAAGAGGTGAATCAGTGGGGTTTCATTATGAACAAGGTCCCGATGGAGGCATTGTAACGCTTGACGACACTACCATACTTGACATTGCCAGAGAAATTATTGAAGAGGCTGGGGCAAGTGTGTAAGTGTTTAGCCAAACAACTTTTTAGTGTAAAGGCAGAGATTTATATCCTGCCTTTATTTTTTGATTATTACTTTTACAGCTAATAAGGATTACCTAACCCGTTGGATATTGCAATGAACCTAGACCAGTATGATATTGTAGTGATAGGCGGAGGACCTGCGGGTTTGTTGGCAGCCGGTAAGGCTGCCATGGACGGAGCCAAGGTGTTGCTGCTGGAAAAGATGGAGAAACCTGCCCGTAAGCTTCGTATTACAGGTAAAGGGCGTTGCAATGTTACTAACCTTAGGCCGTTAGAAGAATTTTTGGAGGAGATAAAACCCGAATCGCAGTTTGTAAGGGATGCTTTTAGCGAGTTTTTTAGCCGCGATATTATCAATCTTATTGAACGGCAAGGCGTTTCCCTTTTAGTTGAGCGAGGACAACGGGTATTCCCTGCCAGCGGTAAGGCTTGGGATGTGGCAGAGGCTTTAATTCGTTGGGCTAAACAGCAATCCGTTACTATTCTCACACATGCCGATGTGAAATCTATAAATCATAGCGGTGGTACAGTTCAATCGGTTACTTACCATGCGCAAGGTGCGCAAACGGTCAGCTGCAAAAGTGTTATTTTGGCTACCGGGGGCAAGTCATACCCTGCTACCGGATCCACAGGTGACGGATACCTGTTTGCACAAAGCTGTGGGCATACGGTAACCCCACTTAAACCCACTTTGGTGGGTTTAGAGACCAAACCTAGCTATGAGCGTTTCAACCTTTTGCAGCTAAAAAATATATCCCTTACCCTTATGGTTGATACCCAAAAGGCATATAGCCTTTTGGGTGAGGTGGAACTTATGCCCTACGGATTAGCCGGTGCATTGGTAGTGCGCATCAGTAGGGAGGTGGTTGCCTTGTTGGATGAAGGGCAGAATGTGGAGCTTCGCCTTGACTTTAAACCTGCGCTGGACCATAAAAAGATAGAGAATCGCTTGCAGCGTGAAATTGAAGCAAATCCTCGGATGAGTATGATGGATTTGGCGCGCAAGCTACTGCCCAAACCTTTGGCTCAGCTCATGCTAAATGAGCTAAAAGTGTTGCCTTCGCAAGGGGTCTCGAGGGTTACCGATCAACAGCGTAAGCAGATTGGGATGTGGCTAAAAGAGAAACGGTTCAGGGTTACAGGATATCGCGCATGGAATGAGGCCATAGCCACGGCAGGAGGTGTTTCGTTAAACGAGATCGATCCACGAACTATGCAATCTAAAGTTGTAGAGGGTCTTTACTTTGCCGGCGAGGTGATGGATTTGGATGGTGCCACCGGAGGATACAATTTGCAAATAGCCTATTCCACAGGTTGGTTGGCCGGGAAAAGTGCAGCTGCAAGGGTTATCGCACAAAAAAGTCGAGCATAAGGTTGTCGTTCATGTAGGCTTTTAGCCTATCGCCAATGCTCACAGGGCCAACTCCTGCAGGAGTTCCCGTAAAAATCAGGTCGCCAATTTTAAGGGTAAAAAATTGCGATACGTAAGAGATTAGCTGGTTCACGTTAAAAATCATCTGTGAGGTATTTCCCTCTTGCACCGTTTGCCCGTTTCGCTCCAGCCTTAAGTGTAAATTGTTCACATCCAGTCCTTCTATGCTTACAAATTGGCTAATGGGTGCAGCGCCGTCAAAGGCTTTGGCAATCTCCCACGGCAATCCTTTCTCCTTACATTCTCTTTGTAAATCTCTGGCCGTAAAATCAATGCCCAGCCCAATTTCGCCGTAGTACCTATGGGCAAATTTTTCAGCAATATTTCGTCCTAATCGGTTAATCCTAATCACCATTTCCACCTCATGATGGATCTCGTTAGAAAAAAAGGGGAGAAAAAAGGGTTGATTGTTCCGTAGTAGAGCCGTATCGGGCTTCAGGAAAAAAATAGGTTTTTCGGGTTTTACAGAGTTCATTTCCTTATTATGTTCCGAATAGTTACGACCAATACAGATAATTTTCATGGGATGCTATTTTGAATGCTGTTCGCACACTTTGTGCGCTGTAAAGTTAGAATAGTTAACCTAAATGTTGTGTGAGCGCATGAAAAGTTAGTTGGGAGAAATCCGCTTTGTGTAAAAATTAAAATTATTACATTTGACCAAACCAAAAACCTGTAGCCATGAGTACAAAACGTTTTGTTCTTGTTCTGATGATTTCTGTTTTCTTCTCCGTTTCGGTTAATGCTCAAGATGATGCCAAAGCGGAAAAGGCTGAAAAAGTGAAAACCGGTTGGAATATTGGCGGACTTCCGGCCATATCCTTCGATTCGGATTTGGGCTTTCAGTATGGTGCGCTGCTCAACATTTTTAACTATGGTGATGGCAGCATGTACCCCGGATTTAAGTACAATGTATACGTAGAGTGGTCGCGATTTACTAAGGGAAGCGGTATAAATAGGCTATTTTTTGATACCAAATATCTGATTCCTAATGTTCGTACTACCGTTGATTTGAGCCTATTAACGGATAAAATGTACGATTTTTACGGCTTTAATGGCTACCAAACCAACTATAATGCGCTGTGGACGCAAAGCGACCAAGAGGATGATTACATCTCAAGGGCGTTCTACAAGTATGATCGGAAGATGTTCCGCTTAGCCCTTGATTTTCAAGGAGATTTTACTTGGGATAACTTTGGTTGGGCTGCAGGGGTTAATCTTTTTAACTATCAGGTTGGTTCCGTTGATATTGACAGGCTGAACAAAGGTAAAGATGATGATCTACTGCCCAATGTGCCAACCCTATATGATCATTTTGTAAATTGGGGAGTAATTTCTCCCGATGAGGCCGATGGAAGTTTTGTTACCTACGTAAGGGGTGGTTTAAAGTATGATACGCGTGATAACGAACCCAACCCTAACCGTGGTATCTGGACGGAAGCAGTGCTATCCTATGCACCCTCATTTATGGGTATTGGTGAGGAGTTTCAGCACATGAAACTTAATCTCACTTTTCATCAGTACTTTACATTAGTTCCACAAAGGTTAACCTTTGTGTACCGTTTAGCCTATCAGGGTAAAGTGTTTGGGAATATACCTTTTTACCTGCAACCCAGCATTACCACGCTAATTCTTCGTGGTGCCAACTCTGAGGGCTTAGGTGGCGCAAAATCCGTTAGGGGAATGATTCGTAACCGCGTGATTGGTAACGATGTGGCGTGGGCAAATTTTGAGTTTCGTTGGAAATTTGTAAAATTTCAGTTCATCAATCAAAACTTTTATCTTTCGCTTAATACGTTTTTTGATGCCGGTCAGGTGGTTAGACCCTATGAGTTTAATGTTGACCATGTGGACTGGGCCAACTACGATTGGCAGCTGCCCAACGGGAGAACCCTGTCGAAGGATGATATTTTTAGCAGCCAAAAGGAATCTTTGCATATGACCTATGGTGCAGGATTACGGGTAGTGATGAACCAAAACTTTATTATTGCCATTGATCATGGTCGCCCGATTGATGCGCGTGACGGAAAGAGCGGAACTTATATCGGCTTGAATTTCTTGTTTTAGTATAACCGTCAGAAAAGAGAAGTGGCCTACGAAATTTCGCAGGCCACTTTTTTGCTTAGCATAAATTAAGCTTACATAAATATCTTCAGGAAATGGGCCACAACGAAACCCAAGTAGTTTCCAATGGCATACCCGATAATCCCAACGGTTAATCCGGGTACGATAACTTTTTTGTTTCCCAATGCACCCGAAATAACGGGGACAAATGGTGGAGAACAAATCAGTGCGGTGGAGGTAATCATCATGGTATCCGCATCAATTTTAAACAGCTTGGATAAGAGCGCTTGCACGGCAAGCGATCCGAAAATAGCAAGGGTTACAAACGGTAATAACTTTAGGGTATCTTCTGCAAACTTGCTAATATCGGCCATAGACGATACCACGAGGCTGAAGATAAGGATAAGGTACATCCCAGCTTCAAAGGTTTGTTCAATCTTGTTGATTTTGGGAATTAGCGATGCCCCGATGCTAAGGGTGGTAATGGTTAGGATTACCACCACCATTTGTAAACTGGAGGGGAAGAGTAAACTTAAACCACCCCCAATGGCAAAAATAACAATGGCCACCAAACCCGCCCCAAGGATGGGAACAAA
>CAZKPD010000064.1:0-4779 GCA_964554585.1 uncultured Rikenellaceae bacterium | reverse complement strand
TAAGCATCCCTTTATAGGGGTCTTTTCCATCATAATCCTTCAAGTCTTCCACGTGGTTCATCATGGGGAAAGGTTTCAGGAAACTATGGAACACTTTTTTACCAATGGTCATTAAAAAGGCCAAATAAGCAGCCGAAATAGCCATATCGGCGGTGTGCATTGCCAAATAGGTGTTTTCATCCACATTCAGCATCATTCTTAACGATGCTAAATTAGGCGTTCCTCCCGTATAAACCCCTACAAGCATACCCGATACTTTCCAAGCTTCGGGTATACCTTTTCCATTGAATATAAAAAAGCCTACAACTGCTATTGCGGTAACAGAGACTACACCAATAAAAAGCGATACGAAGGTGCTTTTGGCCAGTTTTCCCCACTCCCTGACATTGCTGGAAAAAAGTAGAAGGGGGATTGCTAAGGGGATAGTTAGCGTGGTAATTAGGTCTTGAACTTGTTCACTGCCCTGAGGAAGGATTCCAATATTGCCCAGAATTAGCCCCACAAGATAGGCGATGAGTACCGAGCCTAACTTGTTTACAAACCTGTATTTGCGACAAAGGTAAAGGATTAAAAGGGGTGAGAACAGATAAAAAATAAATAAAAGAATAATTTTCATAGTCCCAAGTTTTGCAACAAATGTATAAAAAAATTGTGTACCCATTTATTGAATAGCGCCAATCCTTTCAAGTTTTATTAAGTAATAATGCTGACAATTGTATATGTTTACGCACGTTTTAGTAAACTAAATTTTGTCCTGAGAGCATAATAATTGGCTAATAATTAAAGAGTTTGTAATGCTAAAAAAAGTACCACACACCTTTACTATCGTTTTTATCATTATTGTTATAGCAGCTGTTGCCACATGGTTTATTCCTGCGGGGAAGTATATAGAGGTAGAAAAGGAGATAAACGGACAGGTTCAAACCCAAATGGTTTACCGATACTATTCTGATTTACCTCAAGAGGTGCAGGAAAATTTCAAGCCACAACCCCAAACCTGGCAGGTATTTTCTGCGCTGTTCAAAGGGTTTGTTAAGCAGAGCAATATCATTGCTTTTATCCTAATGATTGGGGGTGCTTTTTGGATTATGAACCAGAGTAAAGCCATTGATATCGGGATCTTTGCCTTTTTACGGCGCACCCAAAGGTTAGAGCGTAGCCGATTTATAAAGGCCATAGGGGTGAATAACATTATAATGCTGCTCATAATGCTTATGTTCAGCGCTTTCGGCGCAATATTTGGCATGAGCGAAGAGACCATTGCCTTTACCATTATCCTTGTTCCGTTGGCCATTTCCATGGGATACGATTCTATTGTGGGGGTGGGGTTGGTATATGTGGCCGCTCATTTGGGTTTTGCCGGAGCAATTCTAAACCCGTTTACTATTGGTATTGCTCAGGGCTTGGTGGATTTGCCTCTTTTTTCGGGGATTGAGTATCGCATCTTTTCTTGGGTTATTATTAACATTGTCGGGTTTGCTATTATTCTGGTGTATGCCAATAGGGTTAAGAAAAATCCTACCACCTCACTGGTGTACCAAGAGGATGAGTATTGGAGAAAAAAGGAGGGGAGTAAATCGGAGGAAGTGGAGTATAACACTCCTCGTTCTGCGTGGTTTGTTTTCCTATTCATTCTCGCTTCGCTAACCATTTTTTCATTCCTATATCCCACAACAACTCTGAAAATCGGAAACTCTAGCTTTGTTTTGGTAATAATTCCCATACTAACAGTGCTTTTTGCTGTTTTAGGATTTTTCTCACTTCGCAAATCGGTCCACTTTTTTATATTGCTTCAGTTGGCATACACCATCCTGTTTCTCATTGTGGGCGTAATGGGCTATGGTTGGTATGTGATGGAGATAGCAACACTGTTTCTAGCACTGGGAATAGCATCGGGTGCTTCCATGGGTATTGGTGCCGATGATATTGCCAAGCAGTTCCTTGAAGGAGTGAAAGATATTCTTTCGGCTGCAGTAATTGTAGGACTTGCCGGAGGGATTATTGTAGTACTGGAAGATGGTGGTGTTATTGATTCCATCCTCTATGGCCTCTCCAAGGCCATGGGTAATTTTGGAAAAATTGCTTCGGTAGGAGCCATGTACGTTATCCAAACCATAATGAATATTATTATCCCGTCCGGATCGGCCAAGGCGGCTATCACCATGCCCATTATGGGACCCTTTAGTGATCTTATAGGTGTGTCGAGGCAGGCAACGGTTATGGCGTTCCAGTTTGGCGATGGGTTTACCAATATGATTACGCCCACCTCAGGTGTGCTGATTGCAGTGCTGGGCGTGGCTCGCATTCCTTACCATAAATGGGTAAAATGGGTTTGGCCTTTAATCCTTACCCTTATCATCCTAGGTTTTCTTCTACTGATTCCTACCGTTATTTTGCAGCTTAACGGGTTTTAGGAATAGGATGGTGTTAGCGGTTTCCCTCTTAATTCCCATCGGATAATGGGAAAAAAACTGCTAATTTTGTACACAATTCGTTGCCATGAATTTTGACCTCACAGCAAATTTTAAACCCACGGGCGACCAGCCTGCAGCCATTGCCCAGCTGGTCGAAGGGCTGAATCGGAATGACCGATTTCAGACTCTTCTTGGGGTTACCGGATCGGGCAAAACATTTACCATGGCCAACGTATTGGCTCAGATAAACCGTCCGGCGCTAGTGCTTAGCCACAACAAAACCTTGGCGGCTCAGCTCTATGGTGAGTTCAAATCGTTTTTTCCAAATAATGCCGTTGAGTATTTCGTTTCGTACTACGACTACTATCAGCCTGAGGCTTACCTTCCGGTAACCGATGTGTATATTGAGAAGGATCTTTCCATAAACGATGAGATTGAGAAATTGCGCTTGAGCACCACTTCATCCCTGCTGTCGGGACGTAAGGATGTGGTTGTGGTCTCTTCGGTGTCCTGCTTGTATGGTATTGGTAACCCCGAGGATTTTCATAGCAATACCATAAATCTTACCCGCGGGCAAGCTATTGGGCAAAATGTTGTGCTTAGGGCTTTGGTCGATAGCCTATACTCACGCAATGAGGTTGAGTTTACCAATGGAACCTTTAGGGTTAAGGGCGATACGGTGGATGTGTACGCCGCCTACGGCGATTTTGCCTACCGCATTATCTTTTTTGGGGATGAGATAGATGCCATAGAAAAGTATGATCCCATTTCGGGTCGAATGATAGAGGAACTTGCTGAGGTGAGCATCTATCCTGCCAATATCTTTGTAACCACACGAGAGCGGATAAACTTAGCCATACGGCTTATTCAGGACGATTTGGTAAACCAGATTGAGTTCTTCAATAGCATTGGTAAGCCTCTTGAGGCAAAAAGGATTCAGCAAAGGGTAGAGTTTGATATAGAGATGATAAAGGAACTGGGCTACTGCCCGGGTATTGAGAACTACTCCCGCTACTTTGATGGGCGGAAACCAGGTGCTCGCCCCTTCTGCCTGTTGGACTACTTTCCCAACGATTTTATCACCATAATTGATGAAAGCCATGTTACCCTGCCGCAAATTCGTGCCATGTATGGTGGCGACAGGTCGCGCAAAGAGACCTTGGTGGAGTACGGGTTCCGTTTACCCGCTGCCATTGATAACAGGCCGCTTAGGTTTGAGGAGTTCGAAAGTGTTGTTGGTCAAACGGTATATGTGAGCGCAACACCTGCCGATTATGAGCTGCAACGGAGCGAAGGAGTGATTGTGGAACAGCTCATTAGGCCTACAGGCCTACTGGATCCCATAATTGATGTTCGGCCCAGTCTAAATCAGGTGGATGACCTGGTTGGAGAGATTAACAACCGAGTGGATAAGCATGAGCGAATTCTGGTTACTACGCTTACCAAGCGAATGGCCGAGGAGCTAACGAGATATTTAGCCAATATAGATATCCGTTGCCGATACATCCATTCTGATGTGGAAACCCTTGAACGGGTAGAGATTATGGAGGACTTGCGTAATGGTGTTTTTGATGTTCTGGTGGGGGTAAACCTGCTTCGCGAGGGGTTAGACCTTCCTGAAGTATCCCTAGTGGCTATTATAGATGCCGATAAGGAGGGCTTTTTACGTTCTGCCCGCTCGTTGACCCAAACCGCTGGAAGGGCCGCCCGAAATATCAATGGCAAGGTGATTATGTATGCGGAGAAGATTACGAACTCCATGCAGCAAACCATTGATGAGACCAATAGGCGAAGGGAGAAACAGCTAAAATACAATCAGGATAACAATATCACACCACAGCAGATAGTGAAGGCGCATAAATCCATACTGGGCAAAGAGGTGGGCCGAAAAGCTGCTGCTCAACCTTACTATGTGGAACCATCCAAAACCGATATTGCTGCCGATCCTGTGGTGCAGCTAATGTCTATCCCAGCACTGGAAAAGGCAATCCTAACGGCAAAGAGAGCCATGGAGGCTGCAGCCAAAAAGTTGGATTTTCTGGAGGCAGCGCAACATAGGGATGAGATGATGGCATTACAAAAGATACTGGATGGAAGAAAGAGCTGAAAGCGTGACAGATAGACTGTTTTGGCATTGTTTCTCTCTTTGTAATTTCTGATTATAATCGCTATATTCGTGCAAAATTTTCAATGTATGATACTTATAACCAATATTAAGAAATTAGTCCAGGTAGAAGAAACCCCCAGAAAATGGGTAGCCGGTGCCGATATGGCCAAGCTGAACACCATAGATAATGCCTATCTGCTCATGGAGAATGGAGCCATTAAAGATTTTGGAACCATGGATAGGGTGCCGGCCGTTGGT
>CAZKPD010000063.1:0-13724 GCA_964554585.1 uncultured Rikenellaceae bacterium | reverse complement strand
TCTTTGCGGGCAAGCAGATCGTAGTACACTTTCCCTGAGCAGAACACCACCCTTAGCGCTTTGTCGTGTTTCACATTATTATCGTCAATTACCTCTTGAAAACCACCTGAGCTTAGCTCATCCAGTTCGGAAATGCATTTTGGGTGACGAAGCAAGCTTTTGGGTGTAAAAACCACCAGAGGTGTTCTAAACTCACGAGAGAGCTGTCGGCGTAAGGCATGAAAAAAGTTAGCCGGAGTGGTTATGTTTGTGAGCTGCATGTTTTGCCGTGCGGCAAGGATCAAGAACCTCTCAATACGAGCACTGGAGTGCTCCGGACCTTGTCCCTCAAGCCCATGGGGCAACAGCAGGGTTAACCCCGATTTTAACCCCCATTTATCCTCAGCCGAGCTGATGTACTGGTCTACGATTACCTGAGCAACATTGAAAAAGTCGCCAAACTGAGCTTCCCAGATGGTAAGCCCGTTGGGTGTGCCCAGTGAGTAGCCATAGTCAAATCCCAGCACACCGTACTCCGACAGTGGGCTGTTGTACACATGGAAGGAAGCCTGATTGGGAGAAATATTTTTTAAGGGAAAATACTTCTCTTCCGAGTCTTGAACCGCATACACCGCGTGGCGGTGCGAAAAGGTTCCCCTTTCGCTATCCTGACCGCTGAGGCGTACAGGAAAGCTCTGATCGACCAATGAGGCGTAGGCCAAAAGTTCGGCCATGGCCCAGTCCACCCTTCCGTTTTGGATTAGCAGCTGCCGATCTTCCAAAATCTTTTCCAGCTTCTTAAAGAAAGGTTTGTCGGGTGGCAGGCTGTTAATCTTCTTAGCTAGCTGCTCCAATTTGGGTTTGGCCACGCCTGTTTGTGGCGAAGCCACAAAGTCATCCTTTATGGAGTGTCGTATCCCCTTCCAATCCTCTTCTAAAAAAGGCTGAATCTTCACCTTTTTTACCTGTTGTGCAATGGCGAGTTTCTCATCAAGCAAAGAATCAAAGGTTTTCACCTCCTCGTTAAGATACTCTTGATTAATCACCCCTTGCTCAATAAGCTTGTTTGCATAAATATCTCTCGGATTTGGGTGCTTGGCAATGATTTCGTACAGCAAGGGTTGAGTAAAACGGGGCTCATCGCCCTCGTTATGGCCATATCGGCGGTATCCCAACAAATCGATAAACACATCGCGATGGAACCGCTGCCTAAACTCCATGGCCAAGCGAATGGTGTGGATAAGCGCCTCGGGATCATCAGCATTAACATGGAAGATGGGCGACTGAATCACCTTGGCAATGTCGGTAGAGTAGGTGCTACTGCGATTATCGAGGTAGTTGGTGGTAAACCCCACCTGATTGTTTACGATAAGATGAATAGATCCACCCACCCCATAGCCCTTTAGTAATGACATTTGAGTGGTTTCGTAAACCACTCCTTGGGTGGCAATGGATGCATCGCCATGGAGAATTATGGGAACCAGCTTTGAAAAATCTTTGCCGTATAGATGGTTGATTCGGGCTTTTGATAAGCCGGTGGTTACTGGAGTAACAGTTTCTAAGTGTGAGGGATTAGGAATAAGATTGAGCTTTACTTTATCTCCGTTGTGGGTTTTAATGGAGGTGCTGTACCCCATGTGATACTTCACGTCGCCCAGGGTAGTTCCATGATCATATGCCTCACCAAAAAATTCGTTAAATATGCAATCGTATGGTTTTTGCATAATGTTGGCCAGTACATTTAGCCTCCCTCGGTGGGGCATCCCAATAATAAACTCTTGAACACCCAGTTCGGCACCTCGTTCTATAATGGCATCCATTGCAGGGATAAGCGATTCAGTGCCTTCAAGCGAAAAGCGCTTTTGACCAATAAACTTTTTATGAATAAACTGCTCAAAGCCCACCGCTTGAGTGAGATGAAACAGGATATGTTTCTTTTGTTCGGGTGTAAATTGGGTGGTATTCCTATTCTCCTCAATCTTTTGCTGAAGCCAATCCACAATCTCATTATCGCGGATGAACATGTATTCGCATCCGATAGAAGTGGTATAGGTTTGCTGCACAAAATCAATAATTTCAGATAGCTTGGCAGGGCCAATACCCAGCTGTTTTCCGGCTTGGAATACAGTATCTAAATCGGCATTGGACAGGTTGAAATTCTCTAAATCCAGTGTTGGCGTGTAAGTTCGTCGAGCACGTACCGGATTGGTTTTGGTAAACAGATGGCCCCGTTTTCGGTAATTGTCTATAAGATCGAGCACCCTCACTTCCATATCAAACTGTTTCCCCTCCATGGTAGGAGTACTACCCGATAGTGCAAAATCGAAACCTTTGAAAAAGTCTTGCCAGCTCTTTTCTACCGATTCCGGATTTTGAAGGTACGAATTGTAAAGTGTCTCAACCGTCTTTGGATCAACATTCCCAAGGAAAGATTCCGATTTCATACGTTTTTGTGATTATGTGTTAGCGCAGTTTCTCCTTTGCAAAAAGAGGGATGAAGGCTATAAGAAAATAGAATTCAACTTATTTTTTAGAGTAACAGCTAATGGCCAATAATGTTGCCTTTTACATAGCCCGGAACAGCTGCTAGATAATTCATTTGCTTAAGGGGGGGTAATCAAAAAAGGAGACCCCTACGGATCTCCTTTTTGTGTTTGACTATTTTGCTATTCGACAAGTATTTCATTTTTACAATGTGATGCAGGGCTATTTTAGTTCTATTTGGTTAGCACCAGCAGGAATAATTACCTCACCCAGAATAGCCACTTTTTTAACAGTACCATTCACCGCATTTGACCTAATGGTTAGCGTTCTGCTGATACGGTTTGGGCTAGGATTTACCCTAAACCAAATTTTAATGGTTCCCTTTTCGCCCGGAGCAATAGGCTGCTTGGTCCAGTCGTTTATACGGGTTCCGCAACAACCGGTAACCTGATTTACGATAAGCGGTTCAGTCCCATCATTGTAAAACTCTAGCTCAAGATTTCCGGTATCCTCATTCACTTCGCTTGAGATAATCTTTCCCAAGTTAATTTCTGTGGGTTCAAATCGGATATGTGGTCCGGCGGCTTTGGATTCGTTATCGCTTTCCTGCGCAAAGAGCATAATTGAACCAGCTAAAAGGAAAGAAATCAATAGTATCTTTTTCATGGCAATTGTATTTTTCAGATTACAAAATTAGTAAATACCGAATAAAATTAGTGCAGTAATAGCTAAAAGTGTACCAAAATCGGGTTAACCTAACAGCTTTTTAACAATTTGTAACAGAACCTGAACCGAAGGTTCAATAATCTCATCGGGGAAGTCGTAATGGTTGTTATGCAACCCCGGATGACCTGTTCCTGCTCCAACACCAAATAGCGCCGATGGGCATAATTGGGCAAAATGCCCAAAATCTTCGCTCCATCTAAATGGGTTTTCGAGCATATTAGCAGTAAGTCCTGCATTTTGGACGGCTAGTGTTACCAGCTCCACACAATTCGGATGGTTTACAGTAGCAGGAAATTCCTCCACAAAGTTTATGGAGTGGTTCAGCTCAAACTCTGAGCTAATGCGTACAACGCTTTTTTGGACTTCCTGCTTCAGCTTTTGCAAATCGCTATCCGTATGAGCCCTTAACGTAACCAAAACGATGGCGTGTCCAGGTGTAGTTCCAAAGGCCACTTCGCCCAATTTGACATGAACTATGGTCAGTAAGGCTAGTCCGGCAAATGTGTTATCGCCCTCTGTTAGGCTATTAAGCCTATTGATTAGCGCAGCTAGAGCCCTATCCGGATTATTGCCCTGCTCGGGATGAGCCGCATGTGATGTCTTGCCCTGTAGCCTAATTTCAACACCGGTTGATGCGGATGCAAAAATCCCATTACGTACAAAAACTTGTTTTTTGTCATATCCCGGCAAATTGTGTAGCGCAAAGGCAAAGTCGGGTTTTAACTGCTGAAATTTGGGATCGTTGATTACTGCGGCTGCACCCTTGCCCGTTTCCTCTGCAGGCTGAAAAAGGAGTACTAGTTGCCCCTTTTTAGGGGCAATTTCTACAAGCGCATGAGCTACCCCCGCCAAAATGGCGGTGTGACCATCATGTCCACAGAGGTGTGCAACTCCTTCAATGGCAGATGAGTGCTCAAAATTGTTAGCCTCTCGAATGGGCAGCGCATCCGTATCGGCACGCAGCAGAAGGGTAGGTCCGGGAGCATTAAAATGGTAAACGAAAGCCACTCCATATCCTCCCAATTTCTCAATAATGTGGGATGGATTAGTGGGCTTAATATAATCAGTAATGGCTTTAGCTGTTTGCTCTTCGCTTCCCGAAAGTTCAGGAAAACGGTGTAGCTGTTTGCGGAAATGAATCAATTTTTGTAAAAGTTCTTCTGACAGGGCCATAGTTCTGTTTGACAGTGGTTGTTGCAAAGTTCATCCTTTCTAAGTGTAAAACAAAGAGGATTAAAAATGATTTTATTGCAATGAAAACAAATCGCCTGAATATCTTGTTCTATAGGTACAAATCAAATAGATAACTGATAAAAATGAGAAGACTAGCCATTATTGCCTTTTTAGTCGGCGCTTTAGGAATGAGCGCAAACGCCCAATTCACATTTCCCGAGCTGGGATACAAATACGATGCTCTGGAGAAGTTCATTGATAAAACCACCATGGAGATTCATTATACTCGTCATCACAAAGCCTATTACAACAACTTTATGGCAGCTGTGCAAGAGTTTGGGCTGGGCGAAATGACTCTGGAAGAAATATTTGCTCGGGTTAATCAATACCCGGCAACCGTTCGCAATAACGGTGGTGGCTTTTATAACCATGCTCTTTTTTGGGAGGTGATGTCGCCCAAGGGCGGCGGAATACCCGGTAAGGACCTGCTAAAAGCGATTCAGCGCGATTTTGGCTCTTTCGAAGCTTTTAAGCAAGAGTTTGAGGATGCTGCCAAAGGACAGTTTGGTAGTGGTTGGGCATGGTTAGCCGTAGGCACAGGAGGAAGACTTTTTGTATCTAAGACTGCCAATCAGGATAATCCTTTAATGAATGTGGTTGAAGAGCGCGGTGTACCCATACTAGGTTTAGATGTTTGGGAGCACGCATACTACCTACACTATCAGAACAATAGAGCTGTTTACGTAGAAAATTTCTGGAAAGTAGTGGATTGGAATAGGGTTGAACGTAAGTATAATGAGATCCTGGGTATGTAGTATGTGTGCTAATCTGGTTATACCGCCTGTGGGAAGTGGTTTGTTCCACTTCCCTTTTTTTATTGTTTAGACATAAAACCCTGTAAACTGGACCGAATGGTTTTGATATTAGCTGATTTAGATTCGGTTTAACACATAAAAAATAAGGGATGCCGGAATTAGGGCAATCAAACAATTTTGTTCTTATATTTACCATTCTGATTTTTTAAACGGTTTATCCCTGAAAACTAATTTTAAATTCAACCAATTATGATGTCAATTGACCTGTCACCCTATGGCATTGGGGAGGCCAAAGAGATTTACTACAACCCCGATTATAAAACGCTTTATGAGCACGAAACCGATCCTTCTCTTGAGGGTTTTGAGAGGGGATATCTAACTAATTTGGGAGCCATTAATGTGGATACCGGTATTTTTACCGGTCGTTCACCCAAAGATAAGTATATTGTTAAGGAGCCCGGTTCCGAACAGAACGTTTGGTGGGCCGAGAAGGAGAAGAAGAGTTCCGATAATAAACCCATTTCGCCCGAAGTGTGGGAGCATCTTAAAGCGCTTAGCGTAAAACAGCTTAGCGGCAAAAAGCTTTACGTAGTGGATGCCTACTGTGGTGCCAATGAGGATACACGCCTTAAGGTTCGATTTATTATGGAAGTGGCCTGGCAGGCACACTTTGTGAAAAACATGTTTATAAGGCCCACCGAAGAAGAGCTAAAGGGTTTTGTACCGGATTTTGTGGTGCTTGTGGCATCAAAGATAACTAACCCCAATTGGAAAGAGCAGAACCTTAATAGCGAGGTATTTGCAGCGTTTCACCTAACCCAGCGCATGGCAGTAATTGGCGGTACTTGGTATGGTGGCGAGATGAAAAAGGGAATTTTCTCCATGATGAACTACTACCTGCCCCTTAAGGGCATTGCAGCCATGCACTGTAGTGCCAACGTGGGTAAGGATGGTGATGTAGCCATTTTCTTTGGCCTTTCCGGAACCGGAAAAACAACCCTCTCCACCGATCCCAATAGAGCCCTTATTGGCGACGACGAACATGGATGGGATGAGGATGGGATATTTAACTTTGAGGGAGGATGCTATGCCAAATGTATCGATTTGGACCCCAAAAAAGAACCCGATATCTATGCGGCAATTAAGCGCGATGCGCTTCTTGAAAACCTAGTGGTGGATGCGAACGGAGAGATTGATTTTACCTCAAAGGCAAAAACGGAGAATACCCGCGTATCATACCCCATATACCACATTAATAACATAGTAAAACCTATTTCCAAGGCAGGGCATGCTAAAAAAATCATCTTCCTTACCGCTGATGCTTTTGGGGTACTCCCCCCGGTGGCACGCCTAACCGATGACCAGGCCCAATACCACTTCCTCAGCGGGTTTACCTCTAAACTAGCAGGGACAGAGCGAGGGATTACCGAGCCGCAGCCTACCTTTAGCAGCTGTTTCGGTCAGGCATTCTTGCTATTACACCCCACTGTTTACTCACGCGAGTTGGTAAAGAAAATGGAGGAGCATGGAGCCAAAACCTATCTGGTGAACACCGGATGGGTTGGTGGAGCTTATGGCGTAGGAAAACGGATGGACTTGCCGGGAACACGGGCCATCATTAATTCCATTCTCGACGGGAGTATTGAGAATTCAGAGTTTGAAACCCTACCCATTTTTAATCTCCAAATCCCCAAGTCTATTGCAGGGGTCGATAGCCACGTGCTAAACCCGCGCAACAGCTGGGCCAATCCTACCGATTGGGATGTAGCAGCCAAAGGGTTAGCACAAAAATTTATTAAAAACTTTGAGAACTTCACCGATAATGAGGCGGGTCGTAGGCTTATTGCAGCTGGCCCCCAGCTGTAGCCGATACTGATTGTGTACGTTTTAAGTCGCCTTACTCGTATGGCGACTTTTTTTTGAGCTAAAAGTTGCTGTAGATTGGAGTTATGTGCTATATTTATACAAAAGAATAAGTTGCCATGAAAGGGATGTCGGCTTTTTCGCAGATTAAAGAGGATATCTCCTACAAATTGCTGGTTATAGCCCTAATCGTTTCTGTTCCGGGGGTTGTCGTGTCGATTATAAGGATATTCAATTTTGGGGTTACCCCCCAGTTTCTTGTGGATATTTCCGTTTTTTTTGCGCTATTATTTTTACTTATTTTCCGACATCGGATAAAATTTCTGGTTCGTATTTCTGTTCTTATTTTCTGGGCGTTGCTGCTAGGCACTACATCCCTCCTAAACTGGGGACTCTTTAATCTGGGCTCCTTTATTCTTTTCTATTCAATAGTTTTGGCTCTGGTGTTTTTTGGTCTGCGATGGGGAACAATTCTATATTTTATCACCCTAATTATCCATATCGCTTTTACGTTGCTTATTCATTTTAAAAAAATTGATTTTGGCTGGGATTTTAACGAGGAATCCTACTCAACGTTCTCTTGGGTTGTTCGAATTATTTTTTACTCCATCTTTTCGCTAATAGCTATTGTTAGCCTAGGCTTAGTGTATAAAAAATTGCAGGAGCTCAATCAGGAGCTGACCGTTAGTGAAGAGCGGTATAGGCTAGCTATTAACAGCGTAAATGAGGTGGTTTTTGATGTGGATGTAATTGCTGAGGTTTTTAGCGTGAGCGAAAATTATTTTAGACTTTTAAATTCTAATCCTAAGGATGTTGAATCTGTCATTACGGAATGGTTGGATATGGTCCATCCGGAGGATAAAGAAAAGGTGATGGGCCAAATCGATCGCTGTAATGCCAATGAAACGGATTTGCTGTATATTGAATATAGGATACAAGACAAAGATGGCAGATGGCATTGGGTTTTAACCAAAGGCAAGGTGATAAAACGTACCGATAAAGGTAGCATTGAAAGAATGGTTGGTACGCATACTGATATTGGTCACAGAAAAGAGATGGAGAGGATTCTGGAAGAGAGTGAGCAGCGATTCAGGATGCTTTTTGTGAATGCTCACGACTCCATTCTTCTCTTAAGTGGCGACACCATTATTGAATGTAATAATCAGGCCTATGAATTCTTTGGGCTGCCACAGGATGAGATTGTAGGAAAATCGTTATCCCAATTTTTTTACCAAAACCCCATCCTCTCAACGAGCCCCAATTTGGCGTATGATATGCTTAAATCGGCAATAGTTCATGGTAAACGGTGGCGGGTGAACAGAAATTTATAGTTGCCAATGGTATTGTTAAGGACACTATAATCAGTATTAGCGCCATAGAAGAATCCAATCCCAAAATGTATCAGGTGATGCTGCATGATATTACGGATCGGAAGCAGTACGAGCAGCTTAAGCTCAATACAATTATTGAAGCGGAAGAGCGAGAGAGGCATAAGTTAGCAGGAGATTTACACGATGATGTTGGGCCAATGCTTTCCAGCTTAAATATGTACCTGTCACTCTTGAGCCGACAGCAAACCCCAAACAAGCAGGAGATTGTTGAGAACATGCAGCAAGTGCTAAAAGAGACCATTGCCGGAATTAGGAGTATCTTGAACAATCTTAGCCCTCATGTTCTTTTTAATTATGGTATTGTGGCAGCAATTCAGGCTGTTGTAGATCAAAATAAAAAGGTGCTGAATATTCGCTTTACCCATGATGTGTCGCACGAGAACATTGAGGAGGCCACTGCCATTATGGTTTTGCGAATTGTAAAAGAGCTAATCAACAATACGCAAAAATATGCCAATGCCACAAATGTGGACATTGATTTGACCATATACAGCAATCTCCTTTCGCTAACATATACCGATGATGGAGTGGGGTTTAATATCGAATCAAAGCTTCAAGAACCGGGAGGGGGAATAGGATTGCTAAATATTCAGCAACGGCTTAAGACCATGGGAGCAATCTATAGCATGGTGAGTGGTATTGGTAACGGGTTTACCTTTTCCATGAGTGCTCCTATAAATTTTATAAGGGATGAAAATCAGAATAGTAATAGTCGATGATCATCGAATTCTACGAGATGGCATCAAAGCCCTGCTACACCAGATGCATGATGTGGAACTGGTTGGTGAGGCTTCCAATGGGCGCGAGCTGCTGCCCATGCTTAGCAGTTGCGAGGTAGATCTAATTCTGATGGACATAAACATGCCGCTAATGGATGGTGTTGAAGCTACGCGTGAAGCGCTTAAGCTCTGCCCTGCAGTTAAAATCTTGGTCTTATCAATGCATGATGACATAACCTACTACGACTCAATGGTGCAGCTGGGGGTAAGCGGTTTTTTGCTTAAAGAGTCGGACTATGCGGAGTTGGAGAATGCTATAAAAACAGTGTTTGAGGGTCGACCCTATTTTTCGCAAGAGCTCTTACTCAGATTGCTTCGCTCAAAAAAGGGAGAGAGTAGAGTACACCTATCTCCTAGAGAGCAGGAGGTGTTGCAGCTGATATGCCGAGGGCTATCAACCCAAGAGATTGCAAATAAACTTTTTTTGAGCGTAAGCACAATCGAAAAGCACAGGGCAGAGCTGTTGGTTAAAACAGATTCGCCCAATGCCACAGCCCTAGCCGTTTATGCCATAAAGAACAACCTAGTGTCGCTATAGGTGTTTTATATCAAAAACCTTCTCAAGCATTTCAACCGTTAGGTCATCCTTATAGATGTAATCTACCGCACCCGAAAATACCATTTCCGAAATGGTTTGAAGATCACGGTTAAACGACACGGCAATAATCTTTGTCCCACGGTAAAACTCGCGATTAATCAGCTTAGTTGCAGTTATTCCATCCATAAGTGGCATATTCACATCCATAAAAATAATATTATAGGGATCACCGTTGAAAACTTTATCCAGAGCTTCAATCCCATTTCTAGCCACGTCGAGTTTTACGACCCTAGAGGCAAGAACATCTTGGATAAGGAATGATAACGTTTTAATAAAGGTCGGATTATCATCAACAATCAGAATCCTATAGTTTTGTAGGGTCATATTCTTATGGCGTTTTTCGGAAATGATTGAGCGTTGTCCTTCTATTGCTTAGCAAGTTGCCGATAGGCTTATTGCAAAGCAGGTTAATTGGTTTTAAAAAAAGCAATGACATCCATAAGTTGTTCCGATTGTGACGAAAGCTCTTCGGCGCTCGATGCCAGTTCCTCACTAGCAGCGGCGTTTTGCTGGGTTACCGCATTGAGCTGTTGGATGGATGCATTGATCTGCATAGAGCCCTGAATTTGTTCGGTGCTGGCAGCAGCAATCTCCTCAACCAGCTGTGCCGATTTTCTGATATCGGGTAAGATTTCGACTAGTAACTTACCGGCTTCTTCGGTTATCTCAAGGCTCGATGAGGAGAGCTCAATAATCTCGTTGGCTGCATCCCGGCTCCGTTCGGCCAACCGGCGAACCTCTGAGGCCACCACGGCAAACCCTTTACCCTGTTCTCCTGCGCGTGCCGCTTCAACTGCAGCGTTTAGGGCCAATAGGTTGGTTTGGAATGCGATATCGGTAATGATATTTATTTTCTCTGCAATATTGCGTACTGCCACAATACTCTCTTTTGAGGATATCTCAACCCGATCCATTTTTTGATAGGTGGTTGTTGCAATGGTATTGGTTTGCTGAGCATTGTCGTTATTCTGCTGAATGTTAGAGGTCATCTCTTCCATAGATGCCGAGATTTCTTCTACCGAGGAGGCCTGTTGATTTGCACCCACCGACAGCTCATTAGAGCTGGAGCTGAGCTGGCCACCCGCAGCAGATAGTTGTGCTGCACTATCGGAAATTTGGGAAACTACAGCCGAGAGCTTTTCGATAAGCTGTAAGGTGGAGTTGGCTAACCGCCCAATCTCATCATTCCTTATAAGCAGGTCTTGATCCATTTTTAAAGTTAGATTGCCCTGGCTAACCTCATTGATGCCGGTAATTATTTTTTGGAGTGGCTTTTTGATAACTCTGGTAATGTACACGTATGCAATTACGGCTAAAGCTACCTGAAGAGGGAATCCCCAGGCATTATGTATGGGGCCCATTTTAGCGATCATGCCCGAAAGAAATGCATTTACGATAATCACTGTTCCAGTAGCTATACCAATTTTGTAGAGCAATGATCCGCGAAAAAGGACCCGCATAAGGATGAACATTAGCGTGAGCCCAACCGGACCCGCCAGAATAACTGATTGTAATGTGATTGCTTGCATTTTTTTTGATTTTTTATTTGTATTCTTTGGGCAAACATACGATGGGTGTGTGGGAGTATATTAGATGTTTTTTTCAAAAATGAATGATGGAAACCTCATTTTTTAGAAATAAAGTTTATTCTGTGGAAAGTTAATCCACAATAATTAGCAAAGTGAGTTGTAGGCTAGGGAGGAGTAAATAAGAAGGAGAAAAAAACCAAAAGCCATGGATTTTTATTACTTTGCACCCAAGCCCATTATAAAAAGGGTTAAACCCTTTTTTGGGGCATTCTAAAGAATTGTAAGCATTATACAGTAGTGTTAAGAACAGAACCAAAGGATGTAACGTTATTGTCTTCCAAAGGACATGCTCTTTTGGTGTTTATCTTTTTATCCCTGTTCATGCCCTCAATAGCGGCCGCCCAGCTCTCCAATGAGCAGCAAATAAAAGTGGACCTAACCCTTGAAAAGGATCCTGTAAAACGGGTAAACCTTTTACTTCAGCTAGTTGATGAGTACAAGTACGACCAGCCCGAACGGGCTCTTTCATTGGCATTACAGGCACAGGTGCTTTCCGATAGCGTTTCGTATCACAAGGGGTTAATGGTATCGAATCGGAAACTGGCCGGACTATATTGGGCATTGAGCGACTACTCTAATGCCATGGAATGTGCAAATAGAACCCTGGAAATAGCACAAAAACTTGAAGACCACCTTGAGAAGGCAGGAATTCTTCGTACTATGGGGCTTATTCTTAAGCCCTTGGGAGAGAATAAAAAAGCGGTCGAACACTTTTTTGAGAGCCTTCAACTTTATGAGGAGCTAAAAGACTCCATGGGGCTTGCACAGGTTTATAATAGCATAGGTACCACTTTTTCGGAACAAAATGAATTGGATAGTGCCATAGAATATTTTAAAAAGGCTTTAGCAATCTTTCGCCAAACCCATAATATGATGGGTATTGCAGGTGCACTCAACAACATTTCCATTGCTTTACCAAAAGACTCTTCGAGCGTTGAAGAGAAAAAATCATTGCTGTTTGAGGCCGTACGCATCAACCAGCAGATCGGTCAAAAGTATTGGGAGGCCATAAATTACGAAAATCTGGGGAGTATCTATTTAGATTCACATATGCTCGATAGCGCCTATTACTATCTTGCAAAGTCTAAAGAGCTAGTAGTAGCTCTAAAATCTATGCCCCATCTGGCTGACAATCTCATCCTGTTCTCCAATTACTACATCCAGCTGGAGGATTTTGATAAAGCCCTGAAATTTGGTCAGCAAGCATTAGAAATTGGATTATCCCATGGGCTGACCAACAATGTGATGAACTCGTTAAACCAGTGTGCACAGGTATATTTGTTACGGAACGATACCGTTAAAGCGTATGAGTATATCGTCAAGTATCATCAGGTTAAGGATAGCCTAGATGAGCAGAATAGTTACACCCGCATAACCCATCTGGAGAAGCTGTATGAGATGAATAAGCTGGATCAGGAACGGAAATACCTATACCACAAACAGATTTTCCGGGTTGTGCTTACCCTTATTGGGGTAATTGCATTAGCCATAGGCATTGTTACCACTCTGGTCGTTAGGCATAGGTTTAGGCTAAAGGACGAAACGCTGAAGCGAAAGGAGCTGAATAGTGAGCTGGAGCTGAAGGAAAAGGAGCTAACCCTTAGCGTGATGTCGCTTATGAAACAGAATGAGATCCTTGCCAACCTAGGCGTTAAGCTCAAAAATATGCAAAAGAATGCTCAGGAGGATGAAACAAAAACGGTTATTCGGGGTATTGTTAAAGAGCTAAAAACGACCAGTGAGAAGGAGATTGAGCAGGAATTGGATATCCGCTTTAAGCAAGTTCATGGCGATTTTTATCAAAAATTACTAAAACAGTTTCCCGATCTAACCCCAAACGAATTGAAACTGTGTGCATACCTGCGCCTTAACCTCTCCTCAAAAGATATTTCGGATTTAACCGGTCAACGGGTGGCCACCATTGAAATAGCCCGCTCGCGCCTACGAAAGAAATTGGGAATCTCCAATTCGCAAACCTCATTGATCACTTTTCTATCCCAGTGCTGACAATTTCCTAAAAACAGCCTTTAAGAACTGATAGCCCTCAAGTAATCAGTGCAATTACTCTCTCCTTGTATAGCAATTGTATAGGTGATTACCCTCTCCTTTTTAGGCAAAGTATAGGTGGTTTTGTTGCATTAACCCCATACTATTCTGCATTTTTGAGGTAAACTTATTTGCCATGGAAAGTAAAGCACAAGAGTACGAATCCAAATCTGAGGGTAAGCCCGAAAATCTTGCCGAAGCGGAGAATGACAGTATGGACCAAAAAGAGATTCCATCGTTTTTTCAAAACGATTTTGGATTGCACGAGCAATCTCAACTTT
>CAZKPD010000062.1:0-13800 GCA_964554585.1 uncultured Rikenellaceae bacterium | reverse complement strand
TCTGGTTTTCAAAGTTGATGCGGGTTTGGCGGAGCATATTCTCCTTCTGCGCCAAATCGGCCTCGCTGCTCATAATAATCTGATACAGGGTACGGTTCTCCAATTTCAGTATCACATCACCGGTCTTCACGGTAGCCCCCTCCTCAATAAGTCGCTCCTTTACGCGCCCTCCCTCCTCGGCATCGAGGTAAATGGTGGAAATGGGCTCCACCTGCCCGTTGAGACGGATATAGTCGTTGAACTGCCCCTGCTGCACGGTGTTGATGGTAATCTTCTCGCGCTCAACCCGTAGGGTTCTTGTGCCAGCAGAAGAGATGGCTTTGTATAGTATAAAGGCCAGCAGCAGCCCACCCACAATCCAGATGATATGCTTGGTTTTTAGCCCCTTTTTCTTCTCAATAATCCTATCCATAGTATTCTATCTCAATGATTAGTAAATCTTTTCCCCCAAATAAAATTTAATAGTGTTGCCCTTTACCCGCAGCTGCAACAGCGTGCGCATATGGTCGGCATCGGCCTGTACCAGCTGGTTTTTGGCGGTATAAAACTCGATGGTGCTGATAAGCCCTTTCTCCAACTTTTTTTCGGCTATGGTATATGCCTCGTGTAGCGCATTGCGCTTGGCTTTAAGTAGTTCCAATTCCTTGGAGAGCGATTGCAGCTGCTGCATATCCTCATTTATCTGCTGGTGCAGCTGCTGTTGTGCCTCCAATTGGCGGTTTACCGCCAGCTGTTTTTCCAACTTAGCCCGTTTTATATTCGACATGCTGCTCCACCTGTTGAAAATGGGTATCTGTAGGCTTACATACAAGCCCTGCGACATGTTCTGCTTCCACTGGTCGGCAAAGGGAATGGTGCGTAGCGCCATGTTGTTGGGATCGTTGGGGTTAACCCTCTCCATGCGTGCATCGGCAAAGTTGGTGCTGAGGCCGCCCCCCACGGTGAGCCTTGGCGAGAGCTCGGCCCTTGCCATGGCAAGATTGCGTTGGGAAGCCTCCACATCAAGCCCCGCAATTTTTACCAATGGCATATGCCCCAATGCGGCGGAATAGATGTGATTGGGGTCGGAAATCGAATTTTTCTCTTCTAACAACAGCTCTGGCTCAATGTGCAGCTCATCGTTAGGGGGGAAGAACATTAGGTTTTTTAGGGTGAGCAGTGCCATTTGGTGCTGGTTCTGCACCTGCGCCAGATGGTGCAGCTCCGATGCCTCTTGGGCTTTCATTTCCAGTAGATCGGATTCTGCCTTCAGTCCCAGCTCAATAAGGCGCAGGGTTTTTTGAACATTCAGCTTGGTAAGGTCCACCTGCTCCTGCACAATTTTCTTCAATTCAGAAAGATATAGCACATCGTAGTAGGTGCTCATCACCTCAAAGGCAATCTCCATTTCCCGTTGGCTCTGGTTCTCCTGGCCAATCTGATGCTGCACCCTTTGGTAACGCACATTATTTATGCGTGCAAACCCACGGAACAACTCCAGCTGCGATTCCACAAAAAAGTTGGTGGAGAAGAAGTCCTCATTTACAAATGCGTTGGTGGTGGGGTCAATGGAGTACCCATACTGCTTATTGGCCGAGCTGCCCGCGCCCACGTAGGGCAGGAAGTTGCGCTTGCTCTGCTGGTACTGCTCCTGCCGTATGGAAGCCTCAATGCCCCTGTTGACATAGGAAAGGTTATGCCCTAGTGCATATTGGATGCATTGCGACAGGTTCATGGTCTGTGCTAGGGTGGGGGCAAGGGGTGCGAAAAGGGCGAGAAGGAGTATATAAAATCGTTTCATTTCCTAAGGCTGTTTCCATAGCACTACGCAATATCGTGCCAGAAATGTAACGAACATATAATTAAATGATTACGGTTTTGTAAAAACGAAGGATTGTCAATTATTTTGACAGTGGGTGTAAAATTTTTGGACGGTTGCCCTATTACTAGAAGTTTTTTTGTGTCTGTAGATTTGCTAATCTATTGGTTCTTTCTGATGCTTTACAAAACCAAAAACCTCTACGGTGTCTTTGGTTAGTCTAAATACTATGGTGTATCCTTTAAAAATCAAATCCCTAATGGTTTTGTCTTCAAAGTAAATGGATTTTCTATAGCTATGGGGTCTTTGGGGAATTTGGGGAATTTCTTTGATTCTGCAAATGAGGTCGTTTTATGAAAGTATTTTTAAAGAGTATCCTCATGCTTTTTTATAATGTTTTCAAGCCTTTGCTCTACTTCTTCCATACTTAAAAATTTGGCTTCGCCTGCAACTATTTCATCTAATTCTTTAGCAAGATAATTTTGGTTGGCAGTATAATGCTCAGTTTCTGAGATTATTTCCAACTCATCCTTATCAAACTTGTTTAGAAACCACATCAGCTTTTCGTAAATTCCTTCGTTTACTCGCAACCGCATAATATGCATTGTATGAAGTATTTGATTCTTTGCAAATATGTGAAAAAACAACCGTAAATGTTAACTAATTATACCATCGTGTTGTCAATTATTTTGACACCCCCTGTTCTGCTATGGCTCTACCCTTAGCCCGCTATAGTAATCCAACGGCAATCCCAGTGTAACGAAGCGATTATCGGGGAACCGCCCGCCGAACAGGGTTGAAAAGAAAAATCGTGTTTAGAGATTCAGAAAATAGTAGCAATTTAAACGATGGGAAGCTGCTTGCCATGCGTGGCTATTTCATAAACTATGGGGTTGGAGATATCAAAGTCTTTTTCTCTAAAAGGATGCGGCTCTATGCGGCTATCAATCTTTCTTCGTAAACGCATCAACTCCAGTCGTATATCTGTAATATTGTTGTACTCTTTGAGCACTACAGCAATATCAATATCGCTATCGGGATGACTATTGCCCTTGGCATAGGAGCCAAAAAGTATGATTTTTACAAAATCAAACCGCTGACTCACTGCTTGCGCATACTGATTGGCTTTTTCTATAGCTTGTTCTTTATCCATTCCCTCAAAACAGTTATTCTGTTCAACCAAAGCTTTGCAAACTGGGGAGTGCACTGCTTGTAAAACTCTCTTTTGTAATCTTCGTATCGCGCATTTAGGTTAAATGAAGTGATAACATCCAGCCAGTCTGCGTATTCATCCGTTACATCAACACCTATCAACTCACATAGCCTGTATAGATTATGGGTAAAAGGAGCATGATTTTTATGGGTTTGTACGTATAAAGCTTTCAGTATTTTTTCCAGTGAAATATGCCCTAAAAACAATGCCCAGCCGTATGTCTTTGAATTGTACAAAGATAGCATTGTATTGTAATCCTCTTCCGAGGTTTTACCCAATGGGCTATGACCTTATCAATATCAACCACGGGTTGAGCCTTTTGTTGTTTTTCTATTTTCAAATATACCATTATTTTTACAACAATTGGTTGTGTTATCTTTTTTTGATTTGGTTTGTATGCATAATGAAACGCTGATAACTCGTTTATAGCGAACTGTGTCATAGCAACATTGGAGTAAAACAATAATGGATTGTCAAATATTTTGACACTATTTCAGCAAAATGTTTACCTTTGATGTTTGTACCATATTTTCACCATGAAAAACAGCACCATACTGGTAATTGATGATAACAAGAGCATTCTAAGCGCGCTGGAGCTGCTGCTGCAGCCCCTTTGCAAGGGGGTAATCACCTCTTCCAGCCCCAATCAGATTCCACACCTATTGGAGACCCATCAGTTGGATGCCATTCTTTTGGATATGAATTTTTCGGCGGGTGTTATCACAGGCAATGAGGGGCTGTACTGGCTGAGCCGTATTCTGGAGCAGGATGCCAACAGCTCGGTGATTATGATTACCGCCTATGGCGATGTGGAGCTGGCCGTGCGTGCGGTGAAGGAGGGGGCAATTGATTTTATAGTTAAACCGTGGGACAACAACAAGCTGCTGACCACCATACAAGCCGCCATCCGCCTGCGCAGGTCGCGCAGCGAGGTGAAATCGCTGAGGGAGCGTGAGCACAATCTTAGGGAGGCGGCTAAAGCCGATGCTCCCACCATTATTGGTGAGGCACCCCGATTTAAGGAGGTGCTAGAATTGGTGAGCAAGGTAGCCAAAACAGATGCCAATGTGCTGATAACGGGCGAGAACGGAACGGGAAAGGAGTTGATTGCAAGGGAAATACACCTACAATCGCTGCGTAGCAGCGAGGTGATGGTGAGCGTGGATATGGGTTCCCTATCGGAAACGCTGTTTGAGAGCGAATTATTTGGTCATGTGAAGGGTTCTTTTACCGATGCCCGCGAGGATAGGGCTGGTAAATTTGAGGTGGCTCGTGGCGGTACGCTATTTATGGATGAGATTGCCAACCTGTCGTTGCCCTTGCAGGCAAAACTATTGGCGGTTTTGCAGAATAGGGAGATTGTGCGGGTGGGTTCTAACAAAAAGATTCCCGTGGACATCCGCTTGGTGTGCGCCACCAACAGCAACCTGCATGAGCTGGTGGCTATGGGTAGGTTTAGGGAGGATCTACTTTATCGTATCAATACCATACATATAGAGGTGCCACCCCTGCGCAAGCGCAGGGAGGATATCCCGCTATTGGCAAAATTTTTCTTGAAAATATATGCCAACAAGTATCGAAAGCCTGAGCTAACGCTTACCGATAGGGCTTTGGAAAGTATGGGTAGCTACCCTTGGCCTGGCAATGTGCGCGAGCTGCAGCACACCATGGAAAAGGCTGTGATACTAAGCGATGGCGATACGCTAACGCCCGAAAACTTTCTGCTTCCACAGTCGGCACCCGCACCTATGGCTGCAGCAACGCTTGAGGAGATGGAGCGACAGATGATTGCACAGAGCATGGCGCAGCACAAGGGGAATATGACCGCCGTGGCGCAGCAGCTGGGCATCACACGGCAAACGCTGTATAACAAGATTAAAAAGTATGGGATGTGAGCAATTGGCAATTAGTAATGAACAATGAGTAATCTACAATTTAGCGACTCAGCGTCTAAGCGGTAAAACGAGGTATGGGGTACGAGTTACGAATTATTACTCCGTGGGCTTTGTGCGTTCTCTGTGCTCTCAGCGGTTAAAATCAATGTGCAATGAAGAATTAACTGATTATCACATCAACTAATCAATTAGAGTTTTTTTCAGTACAAATCAACTTAAAACTACTTTTATCGGTACATTGAAGGCTGAAAAATCATATTTTAAGTAACATATGATTGTTTTCTTTAGCAATTTTACATCATAACCATGCTCACTCGCAATCCATATATCCGTCTATCAATCTATCTGCTTTTACTTGTGGCATTTGGCGGATGGTTATTCCATCTTATAGCTGCATCATCATGGTTTGCCGTGGTTCCAGCAGTTGGTATAATCTGGGCAGGGTATAGGGTTTTTGGGCTATTCAATAAGCTACACGAGAAGGTGGCCTACTTTTTCAATGCAGTGGAGAACGAGGACTCAACCCTGTATTTCCCTGAGGATATTGGGTATAGACCCACCAAGGAATTGCATAAGGGGCTCAACCGCATAAACCGGTTGATACAGGAGGTGAAGCTGCGAAACCGTGAGCAGGAGCGGTTCTATGGTGAGCTGCTCGAGCAGGTGGCTACGGGCATTATGGTGATGAATGACAGGGGCAATGTGCTGCAGGCCAACTCAGCCGCCAAGCGGCTGCTAAACTACGCATCGCTCAACCATATTGAGCAGCTTAAGCGTATTGATATGGGCCTATTTCATGCTGTAACGCAGTTGAATAAGGGGGCGTCGCACCAATTTGTAAAAATTGTGCAGGGGCATAGGGTTACGCAGCTATCGCTCCATGCCACCAATGCTGTGGGTGCTGGGCAGGGGTTGCGTATCATCTCCATTCACGATATTAGCAACGAGTTGGATGCAAAGGAGTTGGAGTCGTGGCAGAAGCTAATCCGTGTGCTTACGCACGAGATTATGAACTCCATTACCCCCATCACATCCCTAAGCCAAACCCTGTTGGGCTATTTTAGCCCATTACCTGCTGAGGTAGATAAACATACGGCAGAGAACACCGCCAAGGGGTTGAACGTAATCAACGAGCGGGGCGAGGGGTTGATGCGTTTCGTGGAGTCGTACCGTACGCTCACAAGGCTATCCGCACCCGTGTTCCAGCATGTGGAACTTAGGAAGTTGGTTGATGGAATAATCGTGCTGATGCAGAGCGAACCCTTGTTTCAAAGGGTTCAACTTCATGTTCAGGTTCCTGATATCACCATCAATGCCGACGAGAACCAGCTATCGCAAGTGTTTATCAATCTGATAAGAAATGCGCTGCAAGCAGTTGAAAAGGTAGAGAATCCTAGGATTGGGATAACGGCAGAGCAAGGGGATAATGGGCTTTGCTGCATAACCATTGCCGATAATGGGATTGGCATAGCCCACGAACTGTTGGATCAGATTTTTATCCCTTTCTTCACTACCCGCAATGAGGGTTCGGGGATTGGGCTCAGCCTATCACGCCAAATTGTGCAGAACCATGGGGGCCGATTAGAGGTTCAATCCCTACCCGGGAACACCCGATTTATTATACGATTCTAACTGTAAATCAGCTTAAAGTTCAACCCTAATCACCTCTTTTTGCTTAAGGGAAATGTTTTGTGGGTTAAAATGGAACCGAACTCCCGTAAGCTCCTCCGATTTTTTCCATAGCTGTTGAGCTAGTTCAGGGTCGTATGAGGTTTTGGATGATTTCACCTTTTTGATAGCTCCACCCAGCTGCAAAAATCCTGTAGGGCCAAAAAAATCTCCGCCCTTAGCATTCCTATCGGTGGCAGCTCTAAGCTGTGCCCGTGCAGCGTTATGGGGCTTTGGGAGCACTCGAATGATTAGGGGTTTAAACCAGCGTAAAAGCAGCGTGCCCTCAAAATACCGTCCCAAATTGGTAAATGAGGCACCCGGATGTGCGGCAATAGCTTGGCAGCTTAGGTTGTGCTGCTCCAATTTGCGTTGCAGCTCATAGGCAAACAAGAGGATGGCCAACTTCGACTGGCCATAGGCGCGCATGGGTTTATAGCGGTTCGAACCGTTGGTCAGAGCTTGCGGCAATCCCTTTCCCCACAGATGCGCAAGGCTGGTCACCGCTACAACCCTCGCATTTGGCGTAGCCAAAAGGGTGGGCAGCAGTTGCCCCGTTAGGGCAAAATGGCCCAGGTGGTTTACCCCCAAATGGCTTTCAAATCCATCGGCGGTTTTAGAGTAGGGGCCACCCATAATCCCGGCATTGTTAACCAGCACATCAAGCTGGGAATGGTTTTGGGTAAATCGCTCGGCAAACTCTGCAACCGATTTCAGGCTGGCCAGGTCAAGCTGCATCACCGACACCATACCCGCAGGGTGTAGTTCCAGAATTTGGTCGCGAGCGGTCATGCCCCGGCTGAGCGAACGTGAGGCAATAATCACATTGGCTCCTTTTAGGGCAAAGTATTTAGCTGTTTCAAACCCCAATCCGCTGTTGCCCCCGGTAATCACCACCACCTTCCCGGTTTGGTCGGGGATATCGGCTAGGTTCCATTTTGGGGTTGACATGCGATTTTAGCTTTTCTATAATATGAGGGATTAGAGGGGTTAAAAGTTTCTGAACCCAATAATCTCTCTCACCTCTTTAACCGTTTTTTTTGCGCTTTCACGAGCTTTTTCGGCACCCTGACGGGCTACTTTCCGCAGGTAATCGTTATCGGCCAACAGCTCTTCGATGCGGTTACGGAAGGGAGCGGTAAAGTTGGTGATATCCTCGGCCAGCTGTTTTTTCATATCGCCATAGCGAATCTCGCAGGCATTGTATTTATCGTTAAAAAAGGCGTATGTGTCGGGTGCAGAAACGGCTTGCATTAGGGTAAACAGATTCTGAATGGGTTCGGGTTTGGGCTGATTGGGCTCAGTGGGGCCGCTATCGGATACCGCTTTCATCACCTTTTTACGAATCTCCTCGGGGCTGTCGGACAGGTAAATGGCATTTCCCTCCGATTTGCCCATTTTGCCTGAGCCATCCAATCCGGGAATTTTAACCAGCTGCTCCCCAAAGTTGTAAGCTACAGGTTCCCTAAAGTAGGTTACATTATACATTCGGTTAAATCGGTTGGCAAAGGTTCGGGTCATCTCCAGGTGTTGCTCCTGATCTTTCCCCACGGGAACCTTATGGGCATTGTGAATAAGAATATCGGCAGCCATAAGGGTGGGATAGGTTAGCAAACCGGCATTCACATTGTTGGGGTTGGCCCTTACCTTATCCTTAAACGATGTGGAACGTTCCAGCTCGCCTAGGTAAGCGTTCATATTTAAGAGCAGGTAGAGTTCGGTAACTTCAGTCACATCGCTTTGGATGTAAAGGGTGGCTACTTCAGGGTCTAGCCCGGTAGCTAGGTATTCGGCCAGTACTTGCCTTACCGATCCGTGTAGATTTTCCGGAGTGGGATGCGTTGTAAGCGAGTGGTAGTCGGCAATAAAGAAAAAGCACCGATTTTCGTGCTGCATCTTTACAAAATTTTTAAGCGCACCAAAATAGTTTCCAAGGTGCAATTTTCCGGTGGATCTAATTCCACTTACAACGGTTTCCATATTCGTGTAGTTAGCTAATTATTGTGCACAAAGATATAAAACATTTTTGTGCCTAACTCCCCTGTGCGCATAGGGGAGGAGTTGGAACCAAAAAGCTATATTTGTAAAAAAATAGGAGGAAACAGCAATGGAAGGAACCCGGTTAAACAAAGTGAATAGGCAGATTCAGAAAGATTTGGGGGAGATTTTTTTAAACCTGGCCCCCTCAATCTTTCCCGGCGGAATGATTACTGTAACCACGGTTAGGGTTAGCCCCGACCTGGGAATAGCAAAGGTTTACCTGAGCTTGTTCCCAACCCAAAACCGCAAAGAGGTTTTTGATGCCATTGAGCAGCAATCAAAGACTATTCGGCATGAGCTGGCTCAACGCATTCGCAATCAGATGCGCATTGTTCCCGAGCTCCATTTTTTTATTGATGATTCTTTGGATTACATTGAGAATATTGACCGTTTACTAAACAAATAGCAATGCTTCATCGTCTTATCTCGTTTGTGAGCCGATTTATTCCGCGTCATCACCTGCAACGCTTCTCCGCTTTTCTGCTTAAGCTCTTTGCCATATTCTATAAAGGCAATCGGTTTGAAGACCCCATAACCGGAAAGAAGTACCGGAAGCTATTGCCCTACGGGCGTATCCATTCGCGCCCCAATGCGTTGGCCCCACACTCCCTATCGTTGGAACGGCACCGGCTCATGTGGCTGTTTTTAAAGGAACGCACTAACTTTTTTACCGATAAGCTTTCGGTTCTGCATATCGCCCCCGAGTACTGCTTTCTCAAGCGATTCAAAAAAATGGGGAATTTATCCTATACCACAGCTGATCTAATCTCGCCTTGGGCTGAGGTAAAGATGGATGTGCAGGATATGCCCTTTGAGGAGAATCGGTTTGATGTAATCTTTTGCAACCATGTGCTGGAGCATGTGGATAATGACCGAAAGGCCATGCAGGAGCTGTTTAGGGTGATGAAACCCGGAGGGTTTGGAATTTTTCAGGTTCCCATTGACCTGTCGTTGGAGCATACCCTAGAAGATAAGAGCATAAACACTCCGGAGCTGCGTGAGCAGCACTATGGCCAGCGTGACCATCTGAGGCAGTATGGTGCCGATTATCCGCAGCGCCTGCAAGAGGCAGGTTTTTTGGTTGCTGCTGACCATTTTATTAACGACCTTTCACCGGAGATGGTTTTACGCTATGCGCTACCTAAGGATGAGATTATTTACCTTTGCAAGAAACCCCAATAGCAACCCATGAAATTTGCCTTTTACATAGCCCGAAGGTATCTGTTTGCCAAAAAATCGCAGAATATCATCAACATTATCTCAATTATTTCGGTGGTGGGTGTTGCCACAGGGGTAATGGCTTTGGTTGTGGTTCTTTCGGTTTATAATGGGTTCGACACATTAGTCCGAGGGATGCTCTCCACCTTTGATGCCGACCTTAAGGTTACGCTGGTAGAGGGAAAAACATTTTCGGATACCCTTTTGCCTATTGAGCAGCTACGCGAGAATCCGTCCATAGCCGTTTTTTCGGAGGTGCTCGAGGAGAATGCTATTTTTAGGTACAATAGGCGGCAGCACGTTGGAACCATCAAAGGGGTTAGCCGCAATTATGCCGAGCAAACCGGAATAGACACCATGATAGTGGATGGAGAATTTCAGCTGTGGAGAGGTAGCCAACCCTTAGCTGTTGTAGGACGGGTCGTTGCCTATTTCTTAGAAGCCAACCTGGCACACTTCGATCCTATTGGCGTGTATATGCCCCGCAGAGGGAAGCTGCCCGCTTTTTCAACCGCCTCGGTGCTAACTTCAAAGCTGATAATGCCCTCAGGCATTTTTGCGGTGGAGCAGGAGTTCGATTCGCAGTATATTATTGCTCCCATAGAGTTTGTTAGAGACCTGTTGAGCTACAAAACGGAGGTAACGGCCATTGAGCTCAACCTTAAACCACAGGTTAACGCCCAAAAAGTGCAAAAGGAAATAGAAGAGCAGCTGGGCGACAATTTCAAAGTGCAGAACAAGTTTCAGCAAAATGAATCGCTTTACCGAACCCTTCAATCCGAAAAATTGGTCATCGTGCTCATTTTGGTACTTATCCTAGTTATCGCTTCATTTAATATGGTGGGAATGCTATCCATGCTGATCATTGATAAGCGCAAAGACGTGGAAACCCTACGTAGCTTGGGAGCAGGAAATAGGTTGATTAAAAGGGTATTTTTGGCTGAGGGGTTGCTCGTTTCCATTGGAGGGTCTGTAATTGGCGCATTGGCAGGTCTTTTAATATGCTGGTTGCAGATAGAGTTTAAGCTGGTTAAGCTACACGGGATGGGAGGTTTTATTGTGGATGCCTACCCGGTTGACATTCAATTCTTAGATATTTTTGCAATTCTTGTGTTGGTATTGGGCATTGGCTTTTTAGCGGCCCATTTAGCCGTTGGGCTTATTACCAAACGTATTTTTAGCTTGGAACGTGAGGGGAATCTCTAATGCAAACACGCCCACTGTTACCCCATTCGCTTAGCATAAAAAACCTTACCATTGGTTTTGGAGAGCGAGATGTGCTAAAAAATCTCTCTTTCAGCATTTCACAAGGAGAACTGCTGGGTGTGGTGGGCGAGTCAGGATCGGGTAAATCCATAACTGCGCTTGGTATTTTAGGCCTTTTGCCCCCCGGGGCAAAGATTAAAGCAGGAAATATTGACCTGCAATTGCCCCATGGGCAAATGTTAAACCTAGCAACGGCCACCCATGAGGAGCATCGCAAGGTGCGAGGCAAAATCATCTCCATGATTTTTCAGGAGCCCATGACTTCCCTAAACCCATCCATGAGGTGCGGTAAGCAGGTGGTTGAGGCCATTATGCTTCATCAGCAGATGAGCTATGGCGAAGCGAAACAAGTTTGCCTATCGCTATTTGAGGAGATGGTATTACCCAATCCGCAAAAGGTTTTTAGCAGCTATCCGCATCAGCTGAGCGGAGGGCAAAAGCAGCGGGTCATGATTGCCATGGCTTTGGCCGGAAATCCGCAATGGATTATTGCCGACGAGCCTACCACTGCGCTTGATGTTACCGTTCAGAAGGAGATTATAGGGCTATTAAAGCGTGTTGCGCAAGAGCGCAAAATGGGGGTAATATTCATTAGCCATGATTTGGGTGTGGTAGAAGAGATTTCACAACGGATAATTGTGCTGAAGGATGGGGAAATGGTTGAATCGGCACCAACCCAAACCCTGCTGCATAACCCCGAGCATAGCTACACCAAAGGGCTTATCGCTTGCCGACCGCCCTTAAATACCAGGCCATTGCGGCTACCCACGCTACAAGATTTTATTTCGAGCACAACTTCCCAATCTCCAAAAAAAACAGAGATAGAGAGTGTACCGGTTGATTATACAGGACATCCTATAATCCGTATCAGTAACTTGAGCGTGAGCTACACCCTAAAGCGAACCCTATTTGGGGTACCCAAAGAGAAGTTTTGGGCGGTAAATAACCTTAGCGTTAATCTGTACCCCGGAGAAACATTGGGATTGGTGGGTGAATCGGGTTGTGGAAAAACCACACTGGGGCGAGCTATACTTGGGCTTACGCCCATTGATGAAGGTGAAATTACCTTTCGAGAAAAATCGTTGCAAGAGATGTCTAAGGCAGAGCTTCGGCGTTTTAGGCAGGAGGTTCAGCTGGTTTTTCAGGATCCTTTCTCCTCTCTAAATCCTAGGCAAACCATTGGGCAAATGCTTATGGAACCTCTTAAATTTTATGGTTTGGTAACCGGAGCAAAGGCATTGCGCCAACGGGCGCAAGAGCTGCTGGAGCTGGTAGCCATGCCAACCGACAGCTACTATCGTTACCCCCACGAGTTCTCCGGAGGTCAGCGGCAACGCATTGCCATTGCCCGCGCACTAACCGTAAATCCAAAGGTGTTAATTTGTGATGAGATGGTCTCGGCACTCGACGTATCGGTGCAGGCACATATCCTTAATTTGCTCAACGAGCTGAAGAGAGAGCTTAACCTTACCTACCTTTTTATATCACACGACCTATCGGTAGTCAAGTACATGAGCAATAGGGTAATGGTAATGTACAACGGAGCTATGGAGGAGTTGGGTTTTGCCGATGAGGTGTACCAATCGCCCACATCGGCATATACCAAAAAGCTTATTGAGGCAATTCCGGGAGACCTAGGCTAAAAGAAATCATCCTCAAAAAATTCCAGATCACTGCTACGGGAATAATCCTGTCCGTCGCAATCAATATTTACCGTTAATCCTCTAAGGGGTGCATCCCACTCATCGGTTGGGTTTACGCCCAAACGTCCGTCTTTAAATACTTTCTCAAGGAAAATGGCATAGATTGGCAAGGCCATATTAGCCCCTTGTCCCATTCCTATGGTCTGGAATCGAACCGAGCGATCCTCCGCACCAACCCACACACCACCAACCAGGTTGGGCACAAGGCCCATAAACCATCCATCGGAGTGGTTTTGCGTGGTACCCGTTTTTCCGCCCATTGGGCCTGGTAGCTCATACCGATACCTAAGCCTTATTCCTGTACCCTTATTCACCACCTCTTCCAAAAGGTTAATCATCAGATAGGCAGTCTGCTCGCTAATGGCTTCGCTGTACTGAGGGTGGAAGGTTGACAAAACGTTCCCGTTTTTATCTTCAATCCGCGTTACCATAAGCGGTTCGGTGTGTACTCCCTTATTGGCAAATGTACCGTAGGCCCCTACCATTTCGTATAGTGACAGTTCGGCAGTTCCTAAGAATACTGAAACCACAGGATCAATTCGGCTGTTTACTCCCATTTTATGGATAATCTCAACCAGCGTATTGGGGTTAAACTGTTTCATCAGCCATGCCGAAATGTTATTTACCGAATTGGCCAACCCCCATTTCAGGGTAACCATTTTACCGTCATAGTCCGATTTGCCCGAGTTTTTTGGGGTCCAAGTGGTATCGCCCACCATAAAAGTTTGCGGCACGTTGGGAACCAGCTGGCAAGGAGAGTATCCCTCTTGCATGGCAAGCGTATATAAAAATGGTTTAATGGTTGAGCCCACTTGCCTTTTTCCCTGTTTCACATGATCATACTTAAAAAAGCGGAAATTGGGTCCTCCCACCCATGCCTTGATGTGGCCGGTTCGGGGGTCCATGGCCATAAATCCTGCCCTTAGATGTCTTTTATAGTACTTTATGGAGTCGAGCGGAGAGAGCAGGGTATCGCGATAGCCTTTCCATGAAAAAACG
>CAZKPD010000061.1:9810-13821 GCA_964554585.1 uncultured Rikenellaceae bacterium | reverse complement strand
ATAAGCGCATTGTACACCTCAATGGGCGACACATCGGTAGGGAACTGACCTAACAGCACAGCTGGAACCAATGCAACCCTACGCTTATAGCTAAAAATATCATTAAAGTCGTCCTGCTCAATGATAATCGCACTCACAGGGCACACCCTATAACACTCGCCACAGTCGATGCAGCGATTCTCATAGAGTTCTGCTTTTCCATTACGCATTCTCAGGGCCTCAGTTGGGCATACACGTATGCATTTGGAGCAACCAATGCACACATCCTTAAGAATTTTTAACGCATGATGAAATTCCATGGGTGCAGCGCTATTACTAATTTATATTAAGGGTAATCTCAAGGGTTGTCCCCTTGCCTACCTCACTTTGAATCTGAAAATCATCGGCATTGTTCTGAATATTGGGCAAACCCATACCCGCTCCAAAGCCCATCTCCCTAACCTTGGGCGATGCTGTGGAGTAGCCTTTTTGCATAGCCAACTTAATATCCGGAATCCCGGGACCTTTATCAACTAACCTCATAATAATTTTATCGGTACTAATGGTAGTATAGATGGTACCCCCATAGGAATGAGCCACCACGTTCACTTCTGCCTCGTAAAGGCAAACCACCACTCGCTTAATTAGCTTAGGGTCTACGTTGAGCTGCTTTAGCACCTTTTTAACCTGACTCGAAGCTGAGCCGGCATGGGTAAAGTCGCCGCCCTCAATTGCATGTTCTAAGTTCATCGGCTACGCTTTAAACATTAGATACAAATAAAGGTATTTTTGCCGATTAATATAGCGGTTTTAATCCCTTTTCATATAAAAGACCCGACACCTTATACAACGAGCTCTTACACTCAAAAACAACTATCTCATTATCGTTGGCCAGTTCTATCATCTCTTCTGTAACCTCTTTGTTTCGAACGATAACTACACCATGAATATCGGACATCTCCGCAGTTCTTATGGTTTGCAGATTTGACAAGCCGGTTAAAAGCAGCATCCCTTCTGCATGAGTGGTGAGAACATCGCTCATTAAATCGGAGGCAAAGGCATACTCAAAGTTCAGGTCTAGCCTATCTTCTCCGCTTAGAATGTTAGCATCTAAAATTTTTGCAATCTCAACTATATTCATGGTTTACCAGTTTTAGCAAATGGCACTTATTGGTCTCTTAAATTGAATAAACTTTCCAAAGTTACCCCCATTTTTGTTATTCGACTAACAATAGAATGTGTTTCATACCATATTTTTTGCAAGAATTTCCACGATCAACAACTACTAATAAGGATGGCTTCATCTTGATTATCTTTATGTATCCTAAAAAACAAGTTCATGCCCCAATTTTTTTATGCTATAAAGCTTACTAAAAAACAAGATCCTTAAAACGGGACACTGAACATTATTCTCCACTTTTGTGTTTCACATGAGTAAAGTTGAATAATCATGCTTCAAGAAGTATTAGCTTTAGCGGCTGTTTTTGGTGCTCTTGCATATCTGTTTTGGAACCTATTTAGGATTGTAGTTCCTAGCAAAAACAAGCCTAAATCTTATTGTAGTAGCTGCCCTGCTTCGGCAAAGGGAGGATGCTCAGCAAAAATCATAAATTAAGAAAAGTAAATAGGTAGGTGAAAGTATTAAAAACCATATTGACCTTACTCTTAAGCATATATTTTGCTTTGGCATCTGGTGGAATCCATTTGGTCAACCACATTTGTGGATGTAATCATCAGGAGGTACAATTTGTAGATGCAGAGACTCATTGCTGCTCTGACAGCAACGAACAACCTCACACCGATTGTGAAGCCGAATCCATTTACAACGACAACCATGATGACTGTATCGGAACCAGCTGCAAAACAGTAGTTACAGAGCTAAAGGTAGAACCGGCAATCTTAAACCCTGCACTTTCAGCTAATACCCTTAAATTTGCACAGCTAACTTTTATTGAGATGGATGCTGTCAAGCCTAATTTGGATATAGTTGAGCAAACATTCGATTACTATTCCAATTTTGATGACAAGTCTCCTCCAAAAGCCGGCAGATTATTGGTTATTATTCATCAATCCCTAAAAATCCTTTTATCCTTTTCATAGCCTTTACTTGAGACTCTCAAGTAATGTAAGTGATGCGATTCCGGTAATCCGGATTGCAGCTTGTATCTCAATAAGCTTATTCACCAAATATTTTTTGCTATGAAATATCGGATTTTATCACTCCTCTCAATACTATTCCCCTTTTCGCTAACCGCCCAAAAAATTGACGGTCATATTTTCGAGGTCAATGAGCTAGGTAAAGAAACCGCTCTTATTGGCGCTAACGTATACTGGGCAGGGACTACAGTTGGTTCCAGCACCAACGAAATGGGCTATTTTATCATTGACCGGCAAGAAGGAAATAAACTTCTGGTGATCAGTTTTGTAGGTTACATTTCGGATACGCTATCCCTTTTACCCAACCAAACCCATGTGATGCACGCCCTAAAGCACAGCATATCCATGGAAGAGGTTACCGTTACTGGTTCAAAGGCAGGTGCCCATTTGGACAGGATGAACCCCATACAAACCCAGGTAGTCACCCGTAGCGAGTTGAATCGGGCTGCATGCTGCAACCTGTCGGAAAGTTTTGAAACCAATGCTTCTGTTGATGTTTCATATAGCGATGCGGTAACAGGTGCAAAGCAGATTCAGCTGTTAGGCTTGGCCGGCACATACAGCCAAATTCAGATAGAGAACATTCCAACCCTTAGAGGTCTCTCGTCAACCTTTGGGCTGGAGCGAATCCCGGGCGCATGGATGCAATCCATCCAAATATCGAAAGGTACAGCATCCGTTGCAAACGGATACGAAAGTATTGCAGGCCAGATTAATGTGGAGTACAAAAAGCCCTGGGACGATGAGCAGCTATTTGTGAGCGGCTATGGCAACAGCCTGGGTATGGCCGAACTGAACGCTAACTATAGTGCTATCATAACCGAGGAGATTTCAACCATGCTCCTTGCCCATGTGGAGAACATGAGCTTTGAGAATGACCACAATCACGACTCGTTTTTGAATCATCCGCTGGTAAAGCAATACCACTTACTTAACCGATGGAAGTTTGACTCGGACCAGTTCGAATCGCAGGTTGGTGTCCGTATATTGGACGAGGAGCGCAGTGCGGGTCAAATCAAAAATAGCAACATTCTCAATCCTTTTACCATTGATATAGATACTCGACAATATGAAGGTTTTGCGAAAGCGGGTTATATTTTTGACCGCCCCAATACCTCATTGGGGATTATTACCTCGGCCAATCAGTATGAGCAGAACTCACTTTTTGGTACTACAGCCTATCACGGTCAACAGCAAAGTTTCTACTCTAATATGGTATTTATGACCTACTTGGGCAATACTGACCACTCCCTAAAAACGGGACTCAGCTATAGCTTCGACCGCTACACGGAAAGTCTCAATATCAACACCTTTAACCGTCAGGAGAGGGTTCCCGGAGCCTATTTAGAATACACCTACAAATGGCTGGACTATTTTACCCTGATGGGAGGTGTTCGTTATGATAACCACAACCTCTATGGCCACATTATAACGCCCAGATTACACGTTCGTTATCAGCCAATTGATCAACTAGACCTAAGGGCTAGCATTGGCAAAGGGTATCGCACACCCAACGTAATTGCCGAGAATATGTACCTAATGGCTAGTTCTCGAAATATGGTGTTTTTGGAGGATATCGGAATGGAAGAAGCATGGAATTTTGGATTGAACATTACTCAACGATACTGGCTGTGGGATAGAGAGTTAACTATTAATGCAGATTTCTATCGAACCAACTTTATCAACCAGCTCATTGTCGACCTAGATCAAAATTCCGCCAATGCTTACTTCTACAATCTCAACGGAGTTTCTTACTCCAACAGCCTGCAAGCTGAAGCCAGTTACAAACCGGTGGAAAGGCTTGATGTAACCATTGCATACCGATTGAATGATGTAAAAAGCACCATCAATGGAGTGCTCACCGAGAAACCATTA
>CAZKPD010000061.1:0-9800 GCA_964554585.1 uncultured Rikenellaceae bacterium | reverse complement strand
AATCAGCCGATATAAAGCATTTACCTCGGCCAGCTACCAAACAGCCAAGCGCAAGTGGCAGTTCGATTATACCGTTCATCTGAACGGAGGAGGAAGATTGCCCAACACCCAGTCGCTACCCGCAGAGTTCCAACGGGGCGAAACGTTCCCCAGTTTTGTTACCATGAATGTGCAGGTGCTGAGAAAAATAAACCGATGGGATGCCTATCTGGGTGTAGAAAACCTTACGGGTTACACGCAAAGGAACCCGATAATATCTGCTGACAATCCGTACAATCCATTTTTTGATGCCTCCATGGTATGGGGACCATTAACGGGCAGAAAATTCTATTTTGGCTTTCGCTATGCAATTCTACGATAGCCAAAACGTTTAGTAAATCCAATTGAGAGAATAATTACTTAACCTTTAAATTTTAACAGCTATGGAAACACTAAAATTAAGCGTACCCAACATGAAATGCATGGGATGTGTTAATGCCATTACCAACGGCCTAAAAGGGCTTAGTCAAGTGCAAGAGATAAACACTGATATTCCTGCTCACACGGTTACCGTAACTTACAATGCCGAATCATTGACCAAAGAGGAGATTATCAGTAAAATGAAAACGCTGGGCTATCCAGCTCAGCAAGTCTAACTTCAGCAAACAATTTAAAACTACAGATTATGAAAACCATAGCAACTATAGTATTGAGCGTGCTATTTATGACCACATATGCACCAAAGGTGCAAGCTCAGCAAACGGAAAGCGAAAAGGTGGTTACCATTGATGCCAGCATGAGCTGCCAAGGATGCAAAAAGACCATTGAAACGGGTTTGGCACAAGAGGCAGGTGTAAAATCTGTGGTGGCCAACCTGAGAACTAAAAAGGTAACCGTTACCTATAATGCCAATGAGACCAACGAGGGTGCTTTGGTTGAAGGTATTGAAAAGTTAGGATACTCTGCCAGTGTAAGTAAGGAGCAGCCTGAAAAAGAGAAAGAAAAAAAGCAGAAAGATGGAAAAAAGAAACAATAAGTAGCCACTTCAAACCATGAAACAGAAGAGCCGTGAGGAGTTCCGCACGGCTCTTGCTTTATGGTAACTTTATTTAGGTTTGGTCTACCACAAGCCGAGTAAGCAACGAGGAGCCCGACAACTTCCCTTTCTTATTATACGACTCACTTTTTACCGTTCCCACTCCGGGAGCAATCCACTCTATTTCATGGGTTTTAACGGTAAACATACTGACCTTAGCGTAGGTATTATAGGTTATTTTAAAGCATCGAAAGGTGCCCACATCGGTTTTGATATCCTCCATAGCCTCAACAATCCTATTCTCCATCTTTATAGTAGTTGAGAGAAGTACTGACTCTTTCCTTTTGACATTTATGCTAAAATTAGCATCGGGCAACCTATCGCCCTTGCGCATACCCGAGGGATAGATTAGGTCACTCCCCGTTATTTCGACAGCCATATCAGTGCTATGGGCATTTGGCAAGTTAAAATCTTCCATGTGAAACCTGAAAACTCCACCCTCACATCGGTAGGATAGCTCTCCGCTGTTCATCTCCTCATACTCTGCATTAAAAGCAGTAGAACGCACATTTATGACAACAGTAGAACCGCTATTGCTTTTTCCGATAACCTTTTGCAGGTTGTAACCCATAAGTTGACCCTGCTTATCAAATGTTTTCATCTCGCGAAGGGTACCCACTCCATCCGGAAAAAACATTTGGCAAGTTTGGGCACTCAAACCGAGCACAAAAAGATTTGTGGAAAGAGCAGCTAGAAGGGTTATTATCTTATTACGCATATTCCTAAATAATAAAAACCATGCAAAGTTAATCGAATATATGTACGAACATAAACCAAACTTTCGCCTAAAACAATTAGCCTAAATTTGCTTTACATCCGACAAGTATTATAAAAGCTTACCGTCTCCTTTCCGTTTTAATATACCCGGCTTACTACTGTCGATATCCTGACAACTCTGAATATCCTGTAAGCTTACCCTTCTTGTCATAAGACTCCGTTTTTACTACTCCAACTCCGGGTGCTGTCCACTCAATACTTGATGAATGAGCATTAATTATACCCACTTTGGAATGAGATTTATAGCTAATCTTATAGCAGCTAAAAGTGCCAGCCTCCGTTGTAACATCCTCCTTAGCCTCCACAACCCTTTCAGAAATAGTAATGGTAGTGGTTAAAAGGGTGATCCCGTTATTTTTCACTACCATTGTATAGGTCGCAGAAGGAAGCACATCTCCAACACTCATTCTTGCCGGATAAAGCAGGTTATCGCCAGTCATTTCTAGCCCCATCCCCTCATAACCACTCATGGTTTTAGGATCAAGAAAATCTTGCATATCGAACTTAAACAAGCCGTCCTCACATTTCAGCGTAAGTTCGGTGCTGTTCATCTCATCATTGTCGGCAGTATAGGTCGTGGAACGAACCCTAACACTCACATCATCACTGCTAACCGTTCGATCAACAACCTCCTGTCTAGCCATCGAGGTCATCTTATTCTTTTTATCGAAAAATTTCATCTCACGCATTGCTCCCACCTGATCGGGAAAATAGAGCAGGCAATCCTGTGCATTTAGACTTGTTAACGTAAAAGCCAAAAGGACTACTGTTACAAATGACACAACTGTTCTTTTCATGGTTTTGTGGTTTTGTGGTTTAGATACAATATCAGTGAAACAACAACTCAGTTCAAAATGTTAATCCAAAAAATCATTTTAATAATTACTTAGGGTGGAGCATCCCTTTTGTCGGCATAATCAGCTATAAATATAATTGGAAAACTACAACAATCCATCTGTTTTCACACTCATTATGATACACCTAAACCCTTTGCTTAATATTTTTTATTTGGGTACCTTCGCAAAATTCTTTGGGAATCGCTTTACAAAAATACATAATGAGATGAAAAACAAGCACCTACAAATGGGTATCGCTACAGTTTGGATTTTGGCTATTATCCATACCATTAGCGCTGTCCTACTTATTGCTTTCCATGAAAATGTAGTAGAAATGGATAGTTTCATGCTTATTGTACTTGCGTATGCAGGCCTTAGCCTCATCGTTTGTATTATTCTGGTTAATGATATTTACTTGACCCCTATTAGAGAAAAATGGTTTTGGGTCTCTTCCATGTTCATTCTTCTCCCCATAGCTTCAATTACCTATCTGGCAAAACGCAAGAGTCTTATAATTAAATAATAACCGCTCCCATGTCAAAAATATTTAAACCTAAATTTTTCTCCCTTTTTCAAACGGGATACTCTAAACAGCAGCTGCAAAGCGATGTGATGGCGGGTATCATCGTGGGGATTGTTGCACTTCCATTAGCCATTGCTTTTGCTATTGCTTCGGGCGTTTCGCCCGAAAGGGGTTTAATCACTGCCATCGTAGCAGGTTTCCTGATCTCCTTCTTGGGGGGTAGCCGCGTACAGATTGGCGGCCCAACAGGTGCTTTTGTGGTAATCGTTTTTGGTATAATAGAGCAGCACGGGATTGAAGGGTTAATCATCTCCACATTTTTAGCGGGTCTTTTTTTGATTGCTTTCGGACTGCTAAGGCTTGGAACCATTATCAAATTTATTCCTCATCCGCTGATTGTGGGTTTTACCAGTGGTATTGCAGTGATCATCTTCTCTACCCAAATAAAAGAGTTTTTGGGCCTCAGCATGGAGACCGTTCCTTCAGAATTTCTTACCAAATGGGGTGCTTATTTTCAAAACCTTGGCAGTATCAACCTTTATGCACTAGCCATTGCTGTAGCTACGGTACTTGTATCAGTCCATTTTAAGCGAATCTCAGGTAAAATTCCGGGATCATTCGTGGCCATCATACTTATGACCGTGATTACTGCCCTTTTCAAGCTACCTGTCAGCACCATTGGTTCTGTTTATGGGGAGCTATCCACTGCCATCCATTTTTCTATTCCCGTTAGCGGATTTGGGCAGCTATCACAATATGTGGCTCCCGCCTTTACCATTGCGCTGCTAGGCGCAATTGAATCGCTCTTATCGGCAGTGGTGGCTGATGGGATGATTAGCGGTAACCATCGATCCAATACGGAGCTAATTGCACAGGGAGTTGCCAATGTGGCCTCGGCCATGGTGGGGGGAATACCCGCCACAGGTGCTATTGCCCGTACGGCAACCAACGTTAAGAATGGGGGCAGAACACCTGTAGCCGGTATGGTTCATGCCTTAACCCTGTTGCTCATTGTGCTATTCTTTGGTAAATGGGCTTCGCAAATCCCATTGGCCTGCTTAGCGGGTATTCTGGTGGTAGTGGCCTACAATATGAGCGAATGGCGCTCATTCCTTTCCATCCTCAGAGGCTCGCGCTACGATGTGCTGGTACTGCTTACCACTTTCTTGCTCACCGTACTGGTTGACCTTACCGTGGCCATTCAGATTGGCATGGTACTGGCCGCATTGCTGTTTATGGAGCGCATGTCGAAAACCAGCGAGGTGATACCGGCCGACACAGATATGGATGTGCTGGAAGATTACTCTGATCTGCCAAAAGGGATTGATGTGTACGAAATTAAAGGCCCCTTCTTTTTTGCTGCATCACAAAAGTACAAGGAGACGCTTAAAAACTTTGGAGGAGAAGCGGATGTGCTCATCCTTCGGATGCGCCACGTTCCATTCATCGACTCTACCGGTGTTCATAACTTTAAGGATACCATTCACTACCTAAAAAACATTAACGTGAAGTTAGTACTTTCGGGCGTTCAACCCGAGGTTCGGACTGAGCTAGAAAAGGCAGGTATCCAATCGCTTATCGGATCCGATTATATATGTGGCCACTATAATGAGGCCAAGGTGGTTGCCATTAAAGCTTTAGAAGAGAAGCATAGGGTGGAGACATCGTAGCATTTCACTATACACATGCAAACATTCAGAGAAAGATTGTTGTATGTAACTTTCAGATTGCTTGAACACTCTATTCCTACAACCCTATTCTTAAGCCAACTTGGAAATTATGCAACCAAAAGAAAGGCCGCCCGAGAGGCGGCCTTTCTACTTATTTTACTAATATCTATTTACTAATCTAAACGAGTAAATGAATATACAAAAGACCCAAAACTACCCTGATCTACAGTAATCTTAAATAGCATCACATACTCACCGGTACAAGAATTATACTCTCCGGAACCTTCAAAAGCAATATTGTCATAACCAAATGCTTCTGATGCCAATACAACCTTAGGTACAGTAACCTTGAAATTGAACTTATTGATCTCCATTACCAGAGGTCCACCATCCTCTACTAATCCATCAATAGCAGCCAATCCCGTAACGTATAATTTATATTCATCTTCGGGGTCAGCCTCAATTTCAATAGCTCCTTCGGTGTCCCATTCATCCGGGCTAGAATATGCCAGGTAGTTTCCGTATGTTAATTCAGTGTTAAACGGACAAACCACCTTGACCGTGAGGGCTCCATTGGAATAATACACCTTTCCATCCACTTCAACAGCTACCTCAAATACAAAATAATCCATGGCTTCCACATCATCCAGCGTCATTCCCAAAACCTCTATAGCCTCGAGTGCAGTAATGGTCACCCTTTCGGGTATATTTACCTCCTTAATTTTCTTCTTTTCTTGAGTGCCATTGAATGATACCACTATATATCCCTTTTTTGGCCCTAGAGAATCAGTTCCAACAGTAAACTCAATGAAGGAAACATCAAGATCACCATCAATAAAAATTGCAGGATTGGCATCCTCAATAAATGTAACTGCATTTACCCCTCTAATTCCTGCCGGATCGATCACCTCTGTTTCACAAGCTGCAAAGAGAAGAACGAAAGAGATTAGTATGCTAAAAATCTTTATTTTTTTCATGTCATTTAATTTTAAGCAATTAATTAATAAGGGCTATCGGGTACCTCCTGCCCACCATACGTTCTCAGAATACACATATCTTCCATCCCCATATGCAGCTGTAACATTTGGATTGGTAGTTACATCACTTGCTCCATAAGTATAACGCAATGGGAAAAGGCCGTCAGCATTCTTTGGATTGGCAAGGGTAATTACATTATTTCCCATAGCTTTCAGCCTACGATAGTCATTATACGCCTCAACCGCTTCCTCTTCATAGAATGCAATGTACTTCTGTACCATAACCTCTTGTAAGGGGTTGGCGTCAAAACGTGCAGAAACCTTATCATTGAAATATTCTTCTGCCTCTGATTCTGTCAGACCAATATTCACCTTTTGGCAAGCTGCAATCACCGCATTTTTCAGGGCTTTTTTAGCTTCAACAGGGTCTTCAAGCCGAACATATGCCTCTGCCTTAAGGAACTCAATCTCATGATAGCTTAACAGGTATGTCGGGGCATCTATAACAGAAATAGCGGACACTCCATACCTTTGCTGGGCTTGCATAGGCTCTCCGTTGGGTGCAAACTCCATTGCATCTGCCTTGGGATGCTTTTTAAAGAAAATGGCATCCCTAGGGTCAGAACGAGCTACCAATTTATCGTGTAAACTTTGGCTCGCCCCTAAATAATCTCTATCTAAAAAGAATCGATAGAATGGACTTTGCGATGTTGCACCATTATATTTGAACTGAGCCTGCTCGGCAGCACTTTCATAAGAATCATCGGCAAAGGCAATTACATTCTCATAAGCAGGAACTCGATAGGATAAACGCATGGTATATCTTGCTTTCAACCCGTATGCAAATTTTAACCATAATTCGGGATCTCCCTTATAGATAAAATCTTGTTTCCCAAGCGATGGGAATACAGATTCCTCTTCAAGATTCTTAATCCCATCATCCAGATAATCAAATATCACAACGTAGAGATCCTCCTGCTTATCTAATTTAGGAGTATAAATAATACCCGGCTGTAGTGCTTCACTCCATGGTACATCACCCATTAAATCGGTAAGGTATGCCAAGTTATAAGCTGTTAAAATTTGGGCAATTCCCAAGGTATGGTAATTACCTTCCTCGTTTCCCCCTTCGGAACACTTGTTTATAATGGTCTTGAGTGTAAACAGATTATTATACATCGTATTCCAAGAGTTATTATAGGTGGTTGAACTTGTGGGTTCTCCGGTACGGATTTCAGCACTATAGCTCTGATTCCATATGCCCACGCTATGCTCAATATAAACTGAAGCATAGAAGGCCAAATCACTACCCGTAATTGAGAAGGCTGAAGTAGTTATGGCATCTGTTATCATTAGATGTGTACCCACATCTGTTGGATCATTAACATTTTTGTTAATATCATCCATGATATCCTCTGTACACGATGCAAAGGCTAATACAAACAGCCCAGATAGTATGATATTAAAAATCTTTCTCATAATTTTCATTTTTTTTGGGAATTAAAAGGTTAAATCAATACTAACTCCATAACTGGTTGTTTGTGGTAGAGAGAACCTTTCAAACGAACCTCCCATGTTGGTATTCCCCTGTGATGTTTCGGGGTCTAAGTTTCGGAGTGCAGTCCAAAGCAGAACATTTCTAGCGTAAAGTGAGATTCCCACATTAGCTGTTTTATAGAAATTGCGAGGCAACTGATATCTTACGGCTAGCTCCCTCATCTTCACAAAGGAGTTTTCATGAATGTAATACTCATCTATATCGGATAGCACATCAGCATAAAGATCTTGTACTGCGTAGGGGTCTGTTGGCCCTCCCCTTACAATATCGTTGGGAGTACCATCGGGTTTATATCCCGGGAATATAAAAGTACTCTCCCTATCCTCTGTTACTGCTGACATACCATACAGGTCAAGTAATCCATTGGATCCTGAATACATTTGTCCACCATGTTTCCACTCAAATACAGCTGATAGTGAAATTGATTTGTAAGAGAACGCGGTTGAACCATTCAGGATAAACTTGGGCGATACACTTCCTATCACAGCGGGCTCACCTGCCATTGGGAAGCCATGGTTCCATGCACCCGGATTATCTACAACCAAGATATTGCCATTATCATCACGAGCATATGAAACACCATAGATAACAGGATAAGTTTGACCTATACCTGCTCGTACTTGGGGGGTAACAAAACCTCCCAAGAAAATACTTTCCACACCAGGAGCAAGTGAATCAACCATATTTATTATTTTGGAATAGTTAACGCTAACATCCCACTGGAAATCACGCGTTTTCACCGGGGTAGCATATAGGACTATTTCATGCGCATCAATAGAAACAGATCCGGCATTCATGGTAAGTTCAGATGCTCCTGTGGAACCTGCAAGTGGAACGGGAAAAATCTGATCGGTTACCTTTTGATGTGAATAGGTGTAATCAACTCCAAGCCTATTGTTAAAGAATTTTAGATCAACACCTGTTTCATATGATTTGGTATTCTGTGGCTTCAGCAAGGGATCATACTTAACGCTACTGGGCACATAGGAACCCACCCCATCGATAGGATACAGGATTGGCGCAGATAGCCAAAAACCTCCGCCATATGTAGGTCTTGCATAATAATCTTCATAGTAGTTACCTGCCTGACCCACCTCGGCATATGATACCCTAAGCTTAGCGAATGAGAGCCAAGAAACCTCTTTTAATGCTTCTATCTCCGAAGCAACAAATCCTAAGGAAACTGATGGGTAGAAGAAAGAGCGATTATCCCTTGGCATTGATGATACATAATCATTCCTAGCGGTAGCATTCAAATAGATCATTGATTTCCAACTGAGTGACAGGTTGCCGAAAAATCCAACTGTCCTGTTGTGGTATTGATCCTCTCCAGCAGTAACCGTATTGGCATTATTGATATGGTTCCACCCTCCAAAGTTAAAATCCTCTCCATACTCATCGTAATACTTTGCATGGGTATCGTTAAATTCATTTCCAACCATCACATCAAATTCCAAATCTTCGATAATCTTCCAGTTAAATGAAGCTGTGAACAATGAGTTTAACAGGTTATTCGAACGACCGTAGTTATCTATTACCCCAGTTGAATTCCCCCTACTTCCATAACCAAATATTTCTTGGAGGTGCGTAGTATAAGCATCAACTCCTATTTGGTAACGAATGTTCAGAGAAGTAGCATCTGAAAGACTGCTATTAAAATTCACAAAAGTGTTACCAAAGAAACGATCCGTTTTTTCGTTAAACGTATTATTGTTGGCCACCCAATAAGAGTTATCAAATGTTCCACCCCTAAAATAAATCTGTTGGTATGGATTTCCGGGTACATGATTAGGTATCCCCTTAAGATTATAACTGGTTGGAGCAGCCAAAACCCCGGTCAAAGAACCATCATTAGCCCCTGAAAGTTTGTCGATATTACTCTTTATATAGTTACCACTAAAACCAACATGGAAGTACTCGCCCATTTTACGCTCAGAGTTTAACTTGGCATTATAACGCTGCATACCGGTATTCAAAGCAACTCCCTCTTGATTAGAATGCCCAAATCCCACTGAAAAACTACCATTCTCTGAGGCTTGTGATACATTTAAGTTATCGGTAAAAGTATAGCCGTTCTGAAAATAATCCGTCCAGTTGTTGTATCTACCAGGCTTAACCCAAGGGTCCAATCCGGCTTCAGCCATTTGGGGAACATAGTACATACCTTCATGCGGACCATCCGCTTGAGTATATTTATTATCAGTATTTCCACCATAACCGGGATCATTGGGGAGATCCTCAATTTTAGGCCCCCATGACATGGATGCTTTTGGGTTGTACATTCCATCAACACCCTGTGCATAGGTTTGCTGGAAGTTTGGATTGCGAGAAACTTGGGCCACGTTAGTGTTGTGGCTAAAACTTACCACAGGCTTACCTACCTG
>CAZKPD010000060.1:0-14659 GCA_964554585.1 uncultured Rikenellaceae bacterium | reverse complement strand
GGCTAATCCAAGTAAAGTTCCCGGCTTTAGTAGACAATATCATGCTGCTAAAACCCCCGCTAGAGCTATCGGCCATGTTCTATAGGCAAAAGTTGGTTGACGAAGGTGTGAATCCATCAGATATCGGAATATTCTATGTTACACCCTGTGCCGCAAAAATTGCGGCAATCAAAAGCCCGGCAGGCGACGATTATAGCGAGGTGAATGGGGTTATTAACATGGATGTGATCTATAATAAGGTGCTACGATCCATTAAGAAAAAAGCACCCGAAGAGAAGCATCAGCCCAACACCTGCGCCTTTAATCCCCAAAACATTTTGTGGAGCTTAACCAACGGAGAAGCGAGTCGTATGCAGGGGCGAAGTATTGCAGTAGATGGTGTGCATAGCGTAACCGATTTTCTGGAACTCATTGAGAATGACGAGGTTTCATATGTGGATTTTTTGGAACTGAGGGTTTGTAACGAGGGTTGTGCCGGTGGAGTGCTAAACTCCGGGAATCGATTTTTAACGGTGGCTCGAATTAAGCATCGGGCAGAGTGCCTAAAAGAGGCACACGATCAGGCATTGCCGTCGGAGGGAAAATGTTTTGCTGATTACATGCCGCTTTTTAAGGAAAAGATAGGTGTAGAACCTGTAAAACCTAGGAATATCCTGAAATTGGATGAGGACATGGGCAAAGCCATGAAGAAGATGGAGCGCATTCAGCGCATAATGAAATATCTTCCCGGAATCGACTGTGGACTGTGTGGAGCACCATCATGCCATGCCCTAGCGGAGGATATTGTGCAAGGGCGAAGTGCCATATCCAACTGTGTATTCATACAACGAACCATGGAGCAAACCCGTCAGATTGACCCCGACCATTCATTTCGGATAATGGAGAATATTTGGGGCACTGAACAGTTCTGTAAAAAAGGAAAAAAGAGTAAGTTCCGCAATAGGCATTAACCAATGAGCCGTAGAATCATTAAATTAAAAAAAAGAATATTATGCTGGTTTCCGATTTAGTAAAAGCCCTTAACTTGAAGGTATTCAGTGGTAATGAAGGGTTAAACCGTAAAGTGGACGGTGGATATGTTTCCGATTTGCTTAGCGATGTGATGGGCTTTGGCGAGTCGGGCAATGTGTGGGTAACCCTACAAAACCACAAAAATGTAATGGCCATCGCTTCACTTAAGGATATGGCCGCTGTTGTGCTGGTAAAAGGGATTGTCCCCGAAGATGATACCATTGAGCAAAGTAATGAGGAGCAGATTCCTGTTCTGGGTACCGACAAGAGCACCTTTGAGATTGTTGGTCAGATCTATGATTTGATTAAAAAATAGGTAGTTTAACCCATACCGTCACGGAGCGGTAAACCTTGCTTTAAAGGCCATGCAAACCTTTCGAGCCGATTTACATATCCATACCGTCCTGTCGCCCTGCGGCGATTTGGAAATGAGCCCCCGCAACATTGTGGAAAAAGCTAAGGATCAGGGCTTGCAGCTGATTGCCATTACCGATCATAATAGCACGCTTCATGGTCCGGTTATCCGTAAATTAGCCGAACCCCTGGGTATAACGGTATTGTTTGGCGCAGAGGTTACCACTCGCGAGGAGGCCCACTGCCTATGCCTTTTTGATACCGAAGATCAACGTCAATATTTTCAGCAATTTATCGACCTACACCATCCCGATATCCCTAATAATACTGATCTTTTTGGTTATCAGGTGGTTGTAAATGAGGAGGATGAGATTACTGACGAGATAGAATGGCTGCTTATTAACGGATTAAAAGTAGGTATAACGGTTATAGAACAGAAAGTACATTCGTTGGGCGGTTTATTTATTCCGGCGCATATCGATAGGCCAAGGTACAGCTTGATTAGCCAGCTGGGATTTGTTCCACCCGATTTAAAGTATGATGCCCTAGAAATCTTTTGGAAAACTAATCCGGAAACACTTCTTGCTCAACATCCCTATTTAAAAAGTCCTGTTCTAATAAAAAATTCTGATGCCCACTTTATTGAGCAGATTGGTCAGTCTTTCACCTCTTTCCGAATGGCCGAACCCACCTTTGCAGAGTTGGGCAAAGCCCTTAGGGGAGAGGATGGGAGAGGGATTGTGAACTTTTAAGGGTGAAAAGCGGTAAGCACAATACAAAATTTGGATAAAATGAAAGAGCTATCACTGCATATCTTGGATATTGTTCAAAACTCCATTTCGGCCGAAGCAAATAGGATAGAGATTCAAATTATTGAAAATAGCAAAACTGATACATTAAGCATTAATATCATTGACAATGGGCGAGGGATGGCACCCCATGTGCTTGCACAAGTGCTCGACCCTTACACTACCTCACGTACCACCCGGAAAGTGGGAATGGGCTTACCCCTCCTCAACGATGCCTGCAAAAGTACCGGAGGAGAGCTAACCATTGAGTCGGAGCCCGGAAAAGGCACTCGGGTGATGGCTACCCTTGGGTTGTCGCATATTGATAGGCAGCCCCTTGGCGATATAGCCGGGGTGGTGGTTATGCTCATTGCAGCCAACCCAACCTTACGGTTTATCTATTCTCACACTAAAGATGAGAACAGCTTCACCCTAGATACCGATGAGGTAAAAGAGGTGCTCGAAGGGGTACCCATCGAAACCCCCGAAGTAGGCCGAATGCTTAGAGAAATGGTTAATTCGAATTTAGACGAATTATAAATTACCCTCTCATATTATAAAACATAACCTTTTTATCTTAAATGTACTACCGATAGGATAAATTTGAACTCCAATTGATTGTTATTTTTTTAACAGATAAACCAAGGAGATCAAATTATGACAAAGGTAAAATCATTGGCTGACCTTAAAAAGATGAAAGATAGCTTTCAGGCAAAGGTAGAGCTAAGAGAAAAGGGCGAAGATCCCGAAAGCCGTGTGCAGATTAAAGTGGCCATGGCTACTTGCGGCATTGCCTCCGGAGCAAAAGCCGTTATGGAATTCTTAATCGATGAGCTGGAAAAAAGGAGCATTGATGCCGTTGTAACCCAAACCGGTTGCATGGGCTATTGCTATGCAGAACCCACCATTGAGGTAAAGCTACCCAACCATGAGCCTGTTGTTTTTGGCTATGTTGACAGCAAAAAAGCCGATGAGATTATTGAGAGATATATCAAACTCGGCGAGTTGGTTGAGGGGATTATCCCGGTGAACTATGGAACAATTGCAGATAAATAATAACCGCTAAACTAGAAGAGATAATGGCAAAGTATAAAATGCACGTTCTCATTTGCGGAGGAACCGGATGCCAAGCGTCGGAGAGTCAAATTATTCTCAAGAATTTTGAATCTGAATTGGCGAAAAAAGGCCTTCAAGATGATGTGCAGGTGATTTTGACGGGTTGCTTTGGATTCTGCGAAAAGGGTCCAATCGTAAAAATATTGCCCGATAACACGTTCTATACGCAGGTAACCAAAGCTGACGTAGAAGAACTTGTTGCAGAGCATCTAATTAAGGGGCGTAAGGTAAATCGCTTGCTTTACACCGACCCCAAAACAGAGGAGCATGTTAGCGACTCCAAGCACATGGGTTTCTACCAAAAGCAAATTCGTATTGCACTACGTAACTGCGGTGTGGTTGACCCAGAAAATATTGAAGAGTACATCGGTCGCGATGGATACCAAGCCTTAGGATCAGTATTCGAGATGGGGCCTCAGGCAGCCATAGATGTTATTAAAAAATCAGGCCTTCGTGGACGTGGAGGCGGAGGTTTCCCTACAGGATTAAAATGGGAGATTGCCTCAAAAAATCATTCCGATCAGAAATACGTTATCTGTAATGCCGACGAGGGTGACCCAGGTGCATTTATGGACCGTTCCATCCTTGAGGGCGACCCCCACTCGGTAATCGAGGCCATGATTATCAACGGATTTTGTATTGGTGCTACCAAAGGTTTAGTTTATATCAGGGCAGAGTATCCGCTAGCCATTAAAAGGCTATTGGTTGCCCTTAAGCAGGCACGCGAATACGGCTTATTAGGTAAAGATATTTTCGGAAGCGGATTTGATTTTGACATCGAACTGCGCTACGGAGCCGGTGCATTTGTTTGCGGTGAGGAAACTGCACTTATTCACTCCATGGAAGGTAACCGTGGTGAACCCACTGTTAAACCCCCATTCCCCGCTGAGAGTGGTTATTTAGGTAAGCCCTCCAACGTGAATAACGTAGAAACCTACGCCAATATCCCGGTTATTTTCCTTAAGGGTGCCGATTGGTTCTCATCCATCGGAACCGAAAAATCAAAAGGAACCAAAGTGTTTGCTTTGGCTGGTAAGATTAATAACGTTGGGCTTATTGAAGTGCCCATGGGTATCACCCTTCGCGAAATTATTTACGAGATTGACTATGACAACCTACTGGCTGCAGGCTCAATGATGGGATCGGGCGGTATGATTGTGATGGACGAGGATGATTGCATGGTATCGGTAGCCAAATTCTATTTAGAGTTTACCGTTGAAGAGAGCTGCGGGAAGTGTTCTCCCTGCCGTATCGGAAATAAGCGTTTGCACGAGCTGCTAACCCGTATTACTGAGGGCAAAGGAACCATGGAAGACGTTGAAAGGCTTCGTAACCTTGGCCAAGTAATTAAAGATACCTCTCTTTGCGGACTTGGACAGACATCACCGAACCCTGTTCTTTCGACTATTGATACTTTTTACGATGAGTATGTGGAACACGTTCAAGATCATAAGTGCCGTGCCGGAAAGTGTAAGGCTATGATGAACTACGTTATCGATCCTGAAGCGTGTACCGGTTGTACCGCTTGTGCCAGGGTTTGCCCTGTCAATGCAATTAGTGGCGAACGTAAACAACCACACTTTATCGATACTTCCATCTGTATTAAGTGCGGTGCATGTATGGAGAAGTGTAAATTTAATGCCATTAGTATTATTTAATTAGGGAGTTGGATAAATGGAAACAGTAAAACTAACCATAGATAATAAGGTTATTGAAGTTCCTAAAGGGACTACAATTTACCACGCTGCCAAGAAGTTGGGAATTGATATTCCTGTACTTTGTTACATGCAGTTAGAAGATTTGAACATTGAGAATAAACCTGCCGGTTGCCGTATCTGTGTAGTTGAGGTTGAAGGACGTCGCAATCTTGCACCCTCCTGCTCAACCGACTGCGTTGAAGGGATGGTGGTTAAAACGCACACCATGCGCGTTATTAACGCTCGTAGAACCATTATGGAGCTTATTCTGAGCGACCACCCAAAGGATTGCTTAATTTGCCCCAAGAGTGGACGTTGCGATTTGCAGAACATGGCTGTGAAACTTGGCGTTCGCCAAATTCCCGGACAAGAGTTTGCAGCAATGAGCACTTACCGTGTGGATACATCACCCTCAATTATTCGCGAGCTGGATAAATGTATCATGTGTCGGAGATGCGAAATGATGTGTAATGATGTTCAAACCGTGTACGCGCTTAACGCATTTAACCGCGGATTTGAGGCAGCTGTTGCTCCCGCATTCGAACAAGACCTAGAGAAGTCATCCTGTACATTCTGCGGACAGTGTGTGGCCGTGTGCCCCACAGGTGCCCTTACCGAGGTTGACCATACTCCAAGACTTATTCGTGCACTATCTGACCCCACAAAAACTGTTGTGGTTCAAACTGCACCCGCAGTTCGCGTTGCATTAGGCGAAGAGTTTGGAATGGAACCCGGAAGCATTGTTACAGGGCAAATGGTAACCGCCCTTAAAGAGATTGGGTTCGACTACGTGTTTGATACCGACTTTGGTGCCGACCTTACCATTATGGAAGAGGGAACCGAGCTGCTGGATCGCTTGACCCGCCACCTTAACGGTGATAAGGACGTGAAGTTGCCTATTCTTACCAGCTGCTGCCCTGCTTGGGTTAACTTCTTTGAGTACTACTTCCCCGAAATGCGTGATATCCCTTCAACCGCTAAATCACCCCAGCAGATGTTTGGTGCCATTGCCAAATCGTACTTTGCTGATATGCTGAAAATTAAGCGTGAGGATATGATCGTGGTTTCGGTGATGCCCTGCGTAGCTAAGAAATATGAGGCACAACGTGATGAGCTCAAAGTGAATGGTAACCCTGATGTGGATTTCTCCATCACTACTCGTGAGCTGGCTCACCTAATTAAGGAGTTCAACTTGTATTTACCCGACCTAGAGGAAGGTGATTTTGACCGTCCGTTGGGTGAGTCTACCGGTGCAGGTGTTATTTTTGGTGCTACCGGTGGTGTAATTGAGGCTGCAACTCGTACTGCCTATGAACTACATACTGGTAAAAAACTTGATAAAATCGACTTTAAAGAGCTTCGTGGCCTTGAGGGTTCACGTGCTGCTACAGTTGATTTTAATGGACTTCCTATCAACATTGGTATTGCTCACGGATTGGGTAATGCACGTAGGTTACTCGAAGAGGTGCGCGACGGTAAATCCAACTATCACGCTATTGAAGTGATGGCTTGCCCCGGTGGATGTATTGGTGGAGCAGGGCAACCCCTGCATCATGGAGACAGCTCCATTATTAAAGCCCGTTTTGAGGCAATCTATCGTGAGGATGCTGGTAAACCCATCAGGAAATCGCATGAGAACCCATATATCATTAAGCTATACGATGAGTTCTTGGGTAAACCCATGAGCGATAAAGCCCATGATTTACTGCACACCCACTATTTTGATAGAGGTAAAAAAGATATTTTCATTTAACTATTGGAGGATACGTCATGTCACACATTAAAGTTGAGCTAAAAAAGGAGGATGTTGTCAGGCTCAAAGAGATTTGCAAATCCTTCAATAATGAACCCGGAGAGCTAATTAACGTTTTGCACCAAGCTCAAACCCACTTCGGATATCTACCCGCAGAGGTTCAAGAGATTGTTGCACGAGAGTTAAATGTTTCCGTTGCAAAAGTTTATGGAGTTGTTACCTTCTACTCGTTTTTTACCATGCTTCCGAAAGGGCAACACCCCATCAGCGTATGTACAGGTACTGCTTGCTATGTACGTGGAGCAGAGAAAGTGGTAGATGAGTTTAAAAAACTACTTAAGATTAACGTGGGCGAAACCACACCCGATGGCAAATTCTCATTAGGTTGTCTTCGTTGCGTTGGTGCTTGCGGATTAGCACCGGTGGTGCTCGTGGGTGAAAAGGTTTATGGCCGTGTTTCTCCCGATGGCGTTGCCGACATTCTTAAGGAGTATGAATAATTTATCTCTTTAGTTTAAGCGACCCAAGATTTTTTCTTGGGTCGCTTTTTTTGCTTTTTTCCGTACTTTGGGTAAATCTCATTTTTTTCATCGGTCTAAATTGTTAGATTTGTGACCCATAGATAATCCAGTAATAATCAAAAAAATAGAACAGCTATGAATAATGCAGTTTTTAACTTCCCCGATCCGGGTAACGAAAAAATTTACGACTATCTAAAGGGTAGCCCAGAGCGTATAGCCCTTGAGGCAGAGCTTAAAAGGCAATCATCCATTGAGGTGGAAATCCCTTTAATTATTGGTGGTAAAGAGATTCGTACAGGGAATACCGGTAAAGTGGTAATGCCACATAATCATGGCCATGTATTGGCCACATACCATAAAGCATCAGCCAAAGAGGTAAACATGGCCATCCAAAGCGCTGTTGAAGCCCAAAAATCTTGGTCGGCTCTTCCTTGGACTACTCGTGGTGCTATAATGCTTAAGGTTGCTGACCTTATTTCGACCAAATACCGTGCATTGGTTAGCGCATCGACCATGTTGGGACAAAGCAAAAATTTCTATCAATCAGAGATTGATTCCGTTTGCGAGTTCATCGACTTTTTGAAGTACAATGCGCATTTTGCAAGTAATATTTATGGCATGCAACCTAAGTCGGCTCCTAACCAGCTGAATAGGATGGAGTTTAGACCTCTTGAGGGATTTGTATTTGCCATTAGCCCATTCAACTTTACCTCCATTGCAGGTAACCTTAACCTGGCTCCTGTGATGATGGGTAACACCACCGTTTGGAAACCGGCCACTACCGCATTGCTTTCTAACTACTATCTGATGAAGATATTTATGGAAGCCGGAGTTCCTGCAGGTGTGGTAAACTTTGTACCCGGAAGCGGTCAGGTAATCGGAAACGAGGTGCTTAACTCACCCCATTTGGCAGGTATTCACTTTACCGGGTCCAACTCAACCTTCAACTTCCTATGGCAGGGAGTGGCTAAAAACCTGAATATCTATAAATCCTATCCTCGCCTCGTAGGCGAAACTGGGGGTAAAGACTTTATCTTTGTTCACCCCACAGCCGATGTTTCTAATGTAGCTATCAATGCCGTTAGGGGTGCATTCGAATTCCAAGGACAAAAATGTTCGGCTGCTTCGCGCATGTATGTGCCAAAATCGCTATGGCCTGCCATTAAGAAGCAGATGGAGGATATGGTAGCCCAGATTAAAGTGGGTGATGTAATGGATCCCAAAAACTTTGTGAATGCAGTGATTGATGAGAGCGCATTTGATCTGATTGCCAGCTATATCGAGTATGCTAAGAACTCCAAAGAGGCCGAAATAGCTATTGGTGGTGGTTATGATAAATCTAAAGGATATTTTATCAATCCCACTGTGATTGTTACCACCAATCCTCACTTTAAATCCATGCAAGAGGAGATTTTTGGCCCTGTGCTAACCGTGTATGTATATGAAGATAAAGACCTAGAGCAGGCGATAGAGCTGTGTGAGAGCACATCTCCCTACGGATTGACTGGTGCTATTTTTGGTCAAGATCGCGAAGAGATGGAACGCTTAACCCAAAAGCTGCGCTACTCTGCAGGTAATTTCTACATCAACGACAAACCCACCGGTGCAGTTGTAGGTATGCAACCCTTTGGTGGTTCACGTGCATCGGGAACCAACGATAAGGCAGGCGGTGAGTTTAACATTATACGCTGGGTAAGCCCACGGACCATTAAAGAAACTTTTGTGGCGCCCACCGATTTCCGTTATCCTTACATGAATGAGTAAATAGGGATTAAACGAGAGTTTTAATCGTTTACAATTCATACCATATTTCTTAAGCGCTGAAGTGAACTACTTCAGCGCTTTTGCGTTATAACATACAGGTTATGAGTTATTAGGCGCTGATTATAAATTTGCAACAACTATAATAGATACTACAACAAAACCTGCACAAGGCTTGTAATCTAAGAGTGAAATTCGATTATCACCTTATCTTTGCCACAAGTCAAACGCTAAAAACACTTTAATCATGAAAAAAACAATTTTACATTTTGTGCTGATGTTTGCAATGCTGCTACCTGCTTCTGCTGTTATGGCGCAGAAAGCTACGCTGGTAGCGCTTCCTTCAACCGATGGTTGCGTTATGCGTAAAGTTTCCTCAAATGGGAAATGGGCGGTAGGCTACATAATTGAAGATGCCATTGCTGTAAAGGCAACCCTTTGGGATTTGACCACCTATGAATCATTAAGCCTTGCTAAAGGGATTATTGCTGCTGCTACTGATGTTACAGACGATGGAACCCTAGTGGTGGGCAGCTATAACGATAAGCCTGCCTATTGGACTGACGGTGAGTGGACAGAACTCCCCATACCTTCAGGTTTTACAAGGGGAAGAGTGCACTCCGTTACCCCCGATGGATCTAAAATGGTGGGAAGGGTTCTAACTGCTAGCTTAGCCTCATCAGCTGCTTGTTACTGGGAGAATGGTGAACTTGTAGCGATTGACCTACCTACAGAGGACCACTGGGGCGAACCTGCTTATGATAATGAGCTGGTTGCCATTTCTGATGACGGGAATACTATTTTGGGCTGCTTAAACTATTTTTATCTTCCTGAACGTACCGCCTTTGTTCGGGTAAATGGTGTAAATAAAATTTTTGGTCAGGAGTGGTACGACCCGGAGCAAGGTGGAGATGAGTACAACTTTTTTGATGTACTTTCCATGAGCCGTAATGGGAAATGGGTTACCGGAGATATGTATTACGTTAAAGAGGTGTGGAACAACGAATACTATTGCCCCTTTATATATGATGTGGAAAATGATATAGTGGAACTTTTTCCAAATGATCCAGAGGTAGCTTCCTTTGCTGCCGATGATAATGGAAATCTATTTGGGGCTACCCCGTTAAACTTCCCTGATCGTTCAGCACGTATTCTTTATGAGAACAATTGGATTTCTTTGGACAATCATCTCTTAAATGTATATGGGATAAATGTTTATGAGGAAACGGGGTATGCAGAGCTAAAAAACGTGTTTAGCGTTTCAGCCGATGGCAAAACCATTGTGGGTGTTAGCGGTTTGGTTACCAACAACTGGGTGCTTAAATTAGATGTGGAAGATGAGCCAGACTCGGTGATTGACGACCTTTATCAACCTAATAATGGTCATACAGTGGTTGTTAGGGATGGTCAGCTAATGGTAGGCGGTAAAGTATCCGGCGTTGAAATTTTCAACTTAATGGGGCAAAAGGTATTTGGTAAAGTGACCAATGGAAGTGCTCCAATCTTTAATGTTTCCTATTTACCCTCCGGGATCTACATTGTTCGAGTTGCAGATATCAACAACAATATGCAAAGCACAAAAGTTTGGATAGGAAATAATTAGCCTATTCTTCTTTTAGCAAGATAAATAGCCAAATAATTAGCCGGCAAGAGAGGAAATACTCTTTTGTCGGCTTTTTTTCAGATATAGATTGGCCCTTAATATCCTTTTATTTTTCACAATCGGTGGCTGTAACCATTTCAAAATCAGTACTAAATAATTTTTATTCCATTTCTTCGGCTATTATTTTTAAAATGGGATATTCTTATGAAAATTTAAAGTACTTTCACTGCGATTTTATAACATTCTAATTCTTGCATAACATGAACATTTTTTGTGGAGGCCTTCCTTTCCGAATCGAAGAGGCTGAACTAAAAGAAATTTTTGAAGAGTACGGTGAAGTATCTTCGGTACGCATCATTACCGACAAGTTTTCTGGTAGAAGTAAAGGGTATGGATTTGTTGAAATGCCCAACGATGACCAAGCCAATGCGGCAATTAAAGAGCTAAATGGTGCACAAATAGGAGGACGTGCCATTGCAGTTAGCCAAGCTCAGGAGAGAAAAGAGTCTGGTGAAGGGTTTAGATCCGGCAACAGACAGGGTGGTGGAAACTACAAGCGAGGCGGCGGAAATTTTAGAAGAAAAGACCGAGAAGAAGACTATTAGACTAAGGATAAACCATTGAGTTTTCTAGAGTATATTCTCTGATTTATTAAAGGTTGATCGAATGATCAACCTTTTTTCGTTTTTTTTAGCTCGTTGTTTTGCATATCCATTTTTCTTTTTACCTAAACCGCATTGCTCTCCGCTAAGTAAATGGGCTAACAGACCGATTTGTTGCATAGTAGTAAAGTCGAATGGATTTTGGTAGCATATATCATCAATAAAATGCTAAAATTAGGTCTGTTCTTGAAAACTTACCCCGTATCTTTGTAACGTAATTGAAAGATATGCAATAGGTTGTTTTGGTGATTTTAATCACTCCTTGTTTTTTAGAAAGCATAGAACAAAACTATATAGCATATTGTTTTATAGATAAATAAGCCTGATTTTTAGGTTTATAGTTGGTTTCAGGTTAGTTGCTTTTAGGTTAATTTTTTAGGGTGTGAAGCCGGGTCTGTATGGGCCCGGTTTCTTTTTCTTGTCTACACAAATCTTTCCGGTTTTTTCCTATCTTTACCTACTATCTGCATAGTATGATAAGACGGCTTTTTCTCATACCACTTTTTCTGGTATTAATTTTTGCTGCTTGCAGTCGAACTAATTCTGAGGAAGATAAGTGTAAGGCGTTTCGCTATAACGAAAGCAAGGGCATTACCACACTCGATCCAGCTTTTGCTCGCAGCCTGCCGCTAATTTGGCCCATTCATCAGCTTTATAACGGTTTAGTACAACTTTCCGACTCGCTAACCGTCGAACCCTGCATTGCAAAGGGATGGGAGCAATCGGCGGATGGCCTTTCGTATACTTTCTTCCTGCGTAACGACGTGTTTTTTCATCCTTCGCCTGCTTTCTCAGGCAATCATGGGCGTAGGGTTGTGGCACAGGATTTTGTGTATACTTTCAATCGGATTACTAATCCGATTACAGCGTCTCCGGGAGCATGGATATTTAGTATTTTGAATAGTGAAATAGGCAATAATGGATGTGAGGCAGCTAATGACACCACGCTTGTTCTACATCTAAAGAAACCTTTTCCTCCTTTTTTAGGGTTACTCTCAATGCCTTATGCCTATGTGGTACCCAAGGAAGCTGTAGAATACTATGGGACCAATTTTAGGCAAAACCCTGTGGGTACCGGCCCCTTTTATCTGAAGAGCTGGCGGGAGGGAGAAGGTTTGGTTATGCGACGCAATCCCGAGTATTTCGAATTTGATTCGGAAATGAACAGGTTGCCATACCTCGAATCAGTATTTATCTCATTTATAGCCGATAAACAGTCGGAGTTTCTAGCATTTTTGCTGGGAAATATCGATTTCTTATCTGGTGTTCATCCCACATCGAAGGATGAGCTGCTGACCCGTTCAGGACAGCTTAATCCCAAGTATGCCGATAGGGTACAGATGATTACCGGCCCCTATTTGAATACCGAATACCTAGGATTTTTGGTTGATACTACTTTGCAGCAGGTTAAGGATAGTCCCGTTGGAAATGAGTATGTCCGAAAAGCCATTGCTTACGGTTTCGACAGAGAACGTATGATGCTTTATCTTAGGAGTAACCTTGGGTATCCTGCACATGCAGGATTTGTGCCCAAGGGTATGCCCGGATTTTCGGAAGATGTGGAAGGGTATAGCTACAATCCTTCAATGGCTAGATTGATGCTAGAGAAAGCCGGTTTTCCCGGAGGAAAAGGGCTTGCACCCATTACCCTCTGCACCACAGAGGACTATGTGGATATTTGCGAGTTTCTACAGTTCCAATTGGCCGATATTGGTATAAAGATCGCCATTGATGTGATTCCAGGAGGGGCATACCGAGAAATGATGGCCAATTCTAAGCTGCTTTTCTTTAGGGGTAGCTGGGTGGCCGATTATGCTGATGCTGAGAATTACCTCTCCCTGTTTCATTCCCAAAATTTTAGCCCTGCAGGCCCAAACTACACCCATTTTCGGGATGCCGAATACGACAGGCTTTATGCCCGTTCGCAACAGCAGGGCAATGACTCTTTAAGATATCTTTTGTATAGAAAGATGGACGAGTTGGTGCTAAACCAAGTGCCAGTTATTCCTATGTATTATGATAAGGTGGTACGGTTTGTGGGTGCTGATGTGCAGGGCTTAACGCATAATCCGATGAACTTGCTTTCCCTTAAAAAGGTTAAAAAGGAACGCCGATGATTCTAATTGCCGACAGCGGATCAACTAAAACAGGGTGGGTACTGTTGAAGCCTTCGGGAGATATAGTGCATTACCAAAGCGTAGGATTAAATCCCTATCACACCCCAAACGAAATTGTACTGAATGTTTTGCGAGAGCTATTCCCAGATAGTGGAATCCTTTCCGATATTAACGAACTGCATTTTTATGGTGCCGGTTGTAAGTTGGAACCCATGAACCAACAGATACTAGAGGTGCTTAGTAGCTTTTTTGTGCATTCAACCGTTCATGTTTATTCAGACATTTTAGGAGCAGCAAGATCGCTGCATAGTCAGGGGAAAGGGCTGGTGGCTATTTTGGGAACAGGAGTCAACTCGGCTTTTTACAATGGTAACACCCTAAGGCATGGAACACCCTCCTTGGGGTTCATCCTTGGGGATGAAGGTAGTGGATGCTATCTAGGGAAAGAGCTAATCAGACACTGGCAGTATGGCGATTTGCCTAAAGAGCTTTCCGAAGCTCTAGCCGACTATTCCGGCCATTTATCCCTTTCGGAGATACTGAGCAAAGTATTTGATCGAAATTCGGAGCGTTTTTTATCCGGGTTTGTTCCTTTTATGGTACAATGGAAAGCTCACCCTGTCATTAAGCGCATAGTTGATAATGCCTTTGACCTCTTTGTGAAAAGGCATTTATGTAAATATCCGGAATTTAGTGAATACCCCACTGGTGTGGTGGGTTCAGTGGGTTTCTACTTTAGCGATAGATTAAAGTTGGCCGTTGAGCAGAAGGGAGGGACCATAGGAAGGGTGATACAGTATCCCATTGAAGGACTTATATCCTTCCACGGTATTTCTCACTTACATTAGGGCAAAATCAAAATTGCTATTATCCGCAATGCTACGAGCAAGGTTTTGGCAGCGTTCTGCATTTTCAACTTCCCCAATATTGACTAAGGCTGTGGATAGCTCATTTAAGAGTTTTACTTCAAATACTCTGTACCCAGAGTGATTGCTCATCTCAATGGAATCTCTTAACAGGCTATATGCTCTGTCTAGCTGTCCGATGGAGAAGAAGTGTGCAGAAAGAAGGCTGTTGCCTATTATCTTGGTTTGCACTTCAATCCATGTTGGGGTATGACCCAAAAAGGTCTCAACCTGCTGTACCCTTGCTCTGGGAAGTGCTCCGGAATGCATCCACTGGGCATACATCGAATAAATTGCCAGTGCATGTTCTTCGGGTGTTTCAGGATGATTCAATCTTTCTCCCAGATAGCACTCAATCCGATTGTGTAATA
>CAZKPD010000059.1:13381-14741 GCA_964554585.1 uncultured Rikenellaceae bacterium | reverse complement strand
GTTTATCCGCAATAGTGGTGAAAAGGAGGATGATCCCAACTGGGTATGGTACACCGTTCTGGGTACGGAATCTTCTTATGATACTCCATTTAACATGGTTAAGACAAGAGATGGAGGTTACATAATTCAAGCAAGTGATTATCCCAAGTACTTATTATATCGATTGGATTCCGTAGGTAACCTAATTAACTTACAGGAATATGTGAATTTATGGTTTGAGGATGGATTGGCTTCACTCCACAATGGTAATATCGTATCCTCTGTTGGACGATATGATAGCGAAACAAATGCCAATAGGGCTTACATTATGCTTTCGAATTCTATGGGTGATAGTATTAAGTCTTTATTTTTAGCGGAGAGTACTATTAGAACACAAGTGGATAAAATTATTTCTAATAATAAAGGAGGTATAAATTCTAAACTTAGCATTATTTTTTCCCTCAATCCTCTAACTTTTACTCATTGCCTCTTTCAACACGATGAGGATTTAAATGAAGAATGGAAACTTTCTTTTAATTATATTAATGATTTTATTTCAACTGACGTAGGGATATTCCTTTTAGGAAGGAAAAAAGGGACAAGTTGGATATATAGAATTTCATATTCGGGAGAAATTCTTGACTCCTTACCCTCTATTTTTTCGGGCTACAATATACTCTATACTAATCTTTTCAACGCCCATAACGGCAGGGTGGGGGCCATAAACAACGCCCCTGACCAGCCCAAGGGACGGTTGGGCTTTGCGCTGCTCACCGCCCAAGGCGAGGTGCTGATGTACCAGGACAGCAGCATCTGGGCGCAAAATGGGGGAGGCACAGGTGGCGGGGTATGGAGGGTACAAGCCAGTCCCGATGGGGGTTACTTCGCCCCCATGACCGTTGAAAACAGCTTCATCTTTCCGGATCAACCCACCTACCTCTGCGTATTCAAGCTCACGGCTCGGGGCAAGTACGTGGCCGATACCGGTTGGGACCTGATGTGGCAAGACCACTACTACCTTACCGGGGCAGCCGTTTCCAACAGCGGTGGGCTGGTGATATGCACCGATATCGATCTCGATCTAAATGGTAAGTCAGATATCTTTGTGGGTGAGCTGCGGTTCAACCCCGACCTACCCACCGGTGTGGTCACCTTCCCCAGGGCAAAGTCCCTGAACGTCTACCCCAACCCTACGGGCGAGCAGCTGATGGTGGAGCTGCCCCCGCTGCCCAACGGGCAGCTGACTATTACGGATATGAACGGTTTTAGAGTTTTTGCAAAAGATGTTCATCATACCCAAACCCTTCATCTAAATACCTCCACCTGGGTAAAGGGGAGTTATATTGTAGCCTATCGTACAGGTAAGGGGGTATTCTCAACG
>CAZKPD010000059.1:0-13371 GCA_964554585.1 uncultured Rikenellaceae bacterium | reverse complement strand
AGAACTAAAGAATAAATTATAGGAACCAATTCTAACTAAAAAGTAGTATTATGAAAAGAATAGCGTTAACCATAATGATGCTTGTGGGTATGGGATTGATAGGTATAGCTCAGCATAATGACTATATAGAAGATTTTCATCCCACTGACACAGCCGATTACGAAGGAATTAGAGGGGGCCAATCATACTATGGAAAGGTTCACACACCGAGAGGGTTACTACGGGCTTTGGTAATATACGTACAATTTGAACCTCAAGGACAAGGGCATGGTTATAATGGTACTATGGCAAATTGGGAAATTAATTCCCTTCCTTCCAACCAGGAAGAGTTCTTCTACACCCACGAGGGTCAGTTTTTCCCGGGTGATGAAACCAAGAACATTTCAAACTTCTTTTACCAGCACTCCAACCCCAACTACCCTTTTATGATGGTTGGTGAGACCTTTCCTCACCTGATTACCATACCTGTTTATCCTGGTGATTCAACATTGTCTGCCTTTAATCTATGGTATGAATTTAGCCATAGAGCTTATCAGGTGATACAGGCAAACCATTCCGATTTCGATTGGAGCCGCTTTGATAAACGGAAGAACAGGATATCATCTGGCCAATACTATCAAGAGGATAATAGCATTGAAGATCCTGACAACTATTTGGACTACGTGATTATCCGCTTCCGCTTTTGGAATGATGCCCTTAAGCCAAAAACGGATTATGGGTGGCTTACAAAAAAGACCTATTTTAATGGATTTGCTGGCATAGAAGATTACACTTTTACGAACAGTCAGAATGTTAGCTATACGATAAAAAGCGGATTCACAATGGCTAAGGGGAGTAGTGTGGAAACACTATTTATCCATGAGTTTGCCCACACCCTTTTTGATGCCGGACATCAGGTAGGTGCAAATAAGCACTTTGGAGACCGTTTTTACATGACAAATGGTTATAGTTTTATTCACCGATTGGCACTGCACAGTATCAATGCATGGGACAGATGGTGGCTTGACTGGTCTGAAATAACCCACGATTTAACAGATGATATTTCACAAAACGGAATTTATCTTATTGGCGATTTTGTTACCACGCGAGAATCGATGCGAATAAAAATACCTACCCCGGATAATCAGTATTTATGGGTGGAAAATAGAACCGGAGAGACGGTTTGGGATAATCGAAGGAATCCGGATAATACAGTTAATGGACACACCCTACCGCCTGCACCCTCGGGTGCAATCATGTTTGTTGAGGCTCTTTCAGCCGATAGAGAAAACAGGGTTGGTTCAAGTAAACCAAACAGAATTAAGTTTTTGTATCCCAATGGGAATTTTGATTATGGTAGATCTACTGATTTTATTAAAGGGTTTCAAGGATGGAATAGGCTTTACTATTTTAACCATATTGCAGCGAATCCATTTGGTGGGCATAATGATGTCTCTGAAATACGGGATGATTACTACACTGTTCTATTCGATTCAGATAATAATGACCTGGGTTGTTCAACCCCCGATGGTATTATTAACTACTCAACAGCTGATGGATATAGAAGAAATGAGTCTTACCCTGTTTATAATAGGGACGAGTCGTTTGTTTTCGGAAATTACGGTTCAGAGTTAGGATTTCCTACCGGTAAAAAGGTTTCCATCTCCACCAATCCGGGGCTGATTGCCCAGCAGAAATATAGCATAGCCGATAATAAGCTCGACCCCATATACCTTCATGGGCTTTCGGTAGAGGTGCTGGGATACTTAGGCTCAGGCGTTAGCCGCAAGGCGATGGTCAATGTAAAGTACGACGACTTTCTGGTTGACCGTGATGTGCGCTGGTGCGGTGAAATTATTCTACGTGAGGATGTGCCCCTGGAGCTGGCGGAGAACAAAATCCTTCGCATTGACAAGAGCGGTACGGCCAACAGGGATACTCTCACTGCTGAGGGGGACTTTATCAACCCCACTTCGCTCACTTTCCAACCCAATGCTACCTTTACCCTAAGAGAGGGCAGTGTAATGGAGGTGGAGAACGGGAGTACCCTTACCTTAGAGAGTGGCAGTAAGCTTACACTACAAGAGGGTGCCCAACTGGTGATTAAATCGGGATCCACTCTAAATATTCATGATTGTGCTGAGCTGGAAATTCTGCCCGGTGCCAAGCTGGTGGTGCAAGGGGACAATACGCTTCGCATTGCACCCGATGCCATTCTTAAGGCGCACGATGGGCATGGCTCGTTTAACATCCACCGTAACGCGATTATTCCCCCCGGATTTGTCCACCCCAACGAGGTGGTTCCTCCGACCTACCGTATCAGCGAAAACCAGCAGTGGAGCTACAGCAGCTATAATATGCACTTGGATCTGGTGGTGGAAAATGGTGCTAAGCTTAAGTTAAAGAACACCACGCTCCGGTTCTCCAAATATGCGGGGATACGCGTAAAGTATGGTGCAGAGCTTGAGACGGATTTTGGGGAGCTGACCCGTCAGGAGGTCAGCTGTACTCCTCATGAGCTGTGGAAGGGGATAGTGGTTGAGGGCAACGTTTTTTTCGTTCAGAACTACCGAAACCAAGGAGGGCTTAGGCTTGATAGAACGACTATTTCCTACGCCTCCACGGGGGTTGAGGTAAAGGGCGGAGGCATAGCTAAAATTACCGAAAGCATTTTTCATAATAACCTTAAGGGCATTGCCTTTAGGCCCTATCGCCCAAATTCCAATGACGGAAGTGGCACTCAAAATTTGTCTTATGTGCACTATTCCACCTTTACATACGATGATGATATTTTACTTACCCAAATGAAACCGGTCGTAGTTTTTATTGATTTGAACGGGGTAACGAAAATATCTACTAAGGGAAATACTTTTGAGAACCTCGTGCCCAATACAGAATTCTTAAATCCTAAGGGGTATGGTATTAAGGCTTTGAATGCGGATGTGAAACTGGAGGATGGCAATACGTTTAGAGGGCTATTCATGGGCATACAGGCTTCGGCTACAATGGGTTTACCCGGATTTACGGTGAGCGACCAAACCTTTGAGAACTGCTTCAACGGGGTTCGGGTGAGCGCATACCCCATGCCGGTTATTCAGAACACTCAGTTCCTCGTACCCTACTACAATGGTAGCGAGGGAGTGCCCACCGCCATTTCCATTGTCAACCTGAACAGCTTTTTGGTTGAGGGCAATAGCATTTCGGGTGCGTATAGCGGTTACGGAATTTACCTGGAGAACCAGCTGCCCTGCTCCGGGAATGTGGTTGGCAATAGCTTGGAAAACCTTTCGGTGGGGATTAGCGCAGAGGGTTCTCTTATGCAAGGTAACATGGGGGCTAATACCGTTCAGGTGCTCTGTAACCAGTTTAATGACAACGCGGTATCGGATATACTGGTTCAGGGTGAGGGATTGGCCGGCATTCAGGGTACGCCCGAGGTTTCGGCCTCCAACCAATTTGGTCGTTCGGTCATGCACCTTATCAGCGAGGATGTGCCCTTGGTTTACTACGGCTATCCGCAAAGCGGCTACCTGCCCACCGAGGTGAGCACCTGGGTTCGGGTGCTGGAGAGCGATTCGCTGTCGGATTGCAGCACCCGGTTGATGGCCGGCTTTGGAGGTGCTGAGCTGAGCGGAGTGGCCCAAGCCCAAAGCGCTATGGTGGAAGTTGAGCAATTTATCGAGGAGGTTCAGGATATGGGAACCACCCAAGAAGCTGTAGAAGCTATTGAAGAGCTAGCTCATACGGATCCCTTAGGGCTTAGGAATGAGCTGCTGAACAGGTCTCCCCTGCTTTCGGATACGGTTCTGGTGCGCTCCTCGTCCGATGCGACCGATTTACCCCACATCATGCTGGCGCAGGTGCTGATGGCCAACCCTCAGGCGACTAAATCCGGCGAAGTGGTTGCCGCATTGGTAGAGAAAGCGAATCCGCTTCCGTACTACCTTATGGATGCCATTCTGGCCAGTGGCTCAACCCTTTCGCCGTTGGATATCCTCAGGTCAGCCGCATCGAGCCACCGGGCAACGCGCGACTATATGGCCGGCGCCCTGACCCACCGCTTTGTGAGCGATACCCTGGGGAAAGCGTACGGGAGCATTCAGCGCATTGGGGACGATCACCCCTCGATGATGTACCAATACCTATCGGCCTTCGCCGCTTACGAATCAGCGGGGAGTGCGGATGCGCTGCTGCTGCTCAACCAGCTGGGCGGTAGCGGAGAGCTGACCCCTTCACAGCAGCAGGAGCTGCAGGGCGTAATATCGTTTATCACTCTTATGGATACAGCGGGTGAAGAACTTTTTAACGTGGAGAGTGAAGAGTATGCAGAGCTGGTAAGCCTTGCTACCGGTGAGAACGGTTTAGCATCTATTCTGGCGGATAATCTCATCTCGTACGTGGAATCGGTTCCCTTCCTGGCGCAGGAGTACGTAATGGAGCGTAGCGGAACGGCTGCTATTCCTCCGCTTTATGGTTCCTATGTGGAGGTGAGCCCGTACCCCGTTTCGCAATACGTCATCATCTCGTACGGGATGGGTGAAGCTCCCTACGGCGAACCCTCACTGAGGATTGCTGACAGAGCCGGTAAAGAGCTTCATGCTCTGGAGTTGACCTACCCGCAGTTTGAGGTGCTGGTAGAGGTTGACGATTGGAACCCGGGGCTCTACACCGTATCCTTGCTGGACGGTAAGAGCATCCTCGCCGAGAATACCTTTGTGATAGAAGGGGTTGAACATTTTGACGATGACCATAAAGATAAGGATGCCACTGGCTATCCGATGATTTCGGTTTATCCCAACCCCACGCCGGGGGCTATCCGGATTGTGGTGAACGGCATAGAGGGTTCCCCTTTCACCTATGATGTTTATAATGATTTAGGTGTGAGCTTGGCTAAGGGGAGGGGAGTTGGAGAAAAGGAGGTGGACCTATCCCGTTTTGGTACGGGTTCATACATGATTATTGTAGGCTGTGAAAACCAGCGTTATACCATTAGCGTTATGGTAAAGTGAGTTTTGTAAGTTTGTAGAATCACACATAGTGTGATGTGTAGCGAGGGTGTCTCATAAGTCTGGGACACCCTCTTTTTATATAGGTCGAGATAGGTGGGATTATTCAAATAACTTTCCAAAGTCCAGTAGATCTACGCCAATTAATAAAAAATCCCTCTCTGGAGGGATTAGGAGGCTGAAACGTTATATAAAAAGCGAATATTGTCTAATGGAGTAGGGTGAGCCAGAGTTCAGATTTGCTCTAATTTTTCTTGTAGTAGTTTGAAGCAATAAGGTATTGAACCACAGCTACAGCTGCAAAAACAGCCTTAACGCGTATAGGCAGAGCAACAAAAATAAGGAGTAAAAGGCTTAGCATGGGCGCCAGCTGAATGGAGAGGTAAAACTCTTTTACCGATATGGTCTGTCGGGTGAGGATAATCCGTATTACTGAAAGCGCTCCTGCAACACCTATAATAATAAGAAGATTTCGTTGCTCCATTTGGGTATTTACAATGCCCAGCAGGGCATATGCCAAAAAGGTGGCAATGCTAATGGCAATCAGCGTATAGTGTACGGGTTTAAAATTCATTTCTTTTGCATATTTATTCTCGATTCCAGTCCACGAAACTACAAATAAAAAAAATGGTGCTCACATTGGGAGCACCATAAAATATACAAATCTTAGCATCCCCTTTACTTAAGGTTAAACTTGTAGTTAAAACCTATTCTTCCAAAGAGAACCATAGCTTCTAAATCCAATTCAGAATTTATAGTATTTTGATATCCGTCACTTTCAGTTCTTCTTAACACATAACGTGCTATCATAGGATTAGATGGGAAAGCCACTCCCGCTTGTACATTTAAAGAGAGCTGACGCCAAAAATTCCATTCAACGAATAGGGCAGGCTCTATATAGTTTAAACTCCTAAACTTTAGAAACTCTGCCGTTTCGATAAAAGTTTCGCCTATTACCTTTGTATTTAGGTATTTGTATTGGTTTGTTGTAAATCTTGTGGCCAAACCAAAGCTAATGGGTTCAAGTTGGTAACCGAAATTAAACTGAAGAAACCCGGTTAAATATTGTGCATCTGTATCATGTGGCCGATTTAAACTCTCAAACCACCAGGAGTTGTCCACACGGCTGAAACCCCGGCCAATAAGCACTTCAAGGGAAATTTTATTATAGCGTTTAAAATAACCAAAACCACCGGAGGTGCTCAAGTCATTTTTTGAGAATCCCCAAGGTTCAAATTTGAGATCGTATGGCAGTGTACCTTGCTTACTATACGCTACGTGAGGGGTAACGGTAGCAAAGACAAAAAAATGCTCTAAAAAAGAGAAAGAAGCATTAACATTTAAACCAAGTCCATATCCCAAAGCAAGGTATAATTGGTTGTTTTCAGTGTGTAATGGTGTAACAGCACCCTTTGGAATGTAGTGATTAAACGGTTCTTGTGCGTTGAGTGTTAAGACAGCTGCAAAAATCAGCAATGTGGAAATCAATGTTTTTCTCATAGTTTTCAATTTAGTTAAACAATGGTACAACTATTTGTAGTTCCCATCTATACTATAACAAACTTAATAAAATTGCTGATAAGGAAACATATTTTTGGTTGATATATAATACGTATAAATAGTTAAAGGCGCTTTTGGGCGCCTTTAACTTATATAACAGAATTTCGATTATCTCAGCATTGCTAGGTTTTGTTGGTTATAGCTGTTCAGGTTAAATTGGGCAACCACTTCGCCGCCTTTTACCAGTTCCACATCGCCATCCTCATTCAGAATGGTAACCGAGTGGCTAAGCTCATTGTTAGAGTATACATCCCAAGTGCTGGTAGCTTCGTTGTAGCTCATCTCTACGTTAATGGTTGGGTTTTCGGTGTTAATTTCAACCACGGTCATTTGACCTTTAGTTGCAGTCATTTCCACCTCTTTGCCATCAATTTCTACATATTGCTTTTGTACATCACCTTCGTTCATCGCCATGGGATTGCTTCCGGTCCAGAACTCAATGGTGTTAATTACTAAAGCATCAATTACAGAGGCTACTTCATACACGGGAATAGCAATCATAAGAATGAAGCCTAGCTCTTGCACAAATTTATTACCTAAGTTTTTGTTAAAGTTGTGTACCTTTTGGGTAAGAGCAAACGAACCGAAGCAACCGGTATTCATAACGCTTACAGAAAACAACAGCATGGTTGCGGTTAGGATGGAAAAAATTTTTCTTTTCATTTTCTTATTTTTTTAAGTTAGTTAAAGATTGACTTTCAGTGTTAATTAAGATGCTTAAGGAGCATCTGCTAGTTGTAGGGCAAAATTAGTTAATTAAAACCGATCTAAAAACGGTGCTTACTTTTTCCAAGTTAAAAGACCCGTACTGGTTTTTACAATCTTCTCGTTATCCAAGAGCCAACGGACAACAAGTATGGTTTTCTCTGAGGGTGATTTAATACGGTCCACCAGCTCCTCTAATCCAACCTCTTCCTTAACAAGAATATCTTTAAGTTGTTCAAGGATCAGGTCAAATTGATATTTGCTCATGTTTAGCTCATTCCTAGCGGTGCACACATCGCACTTCCCGCAACGGGCGGCATTCTGCTCGCCAAAGTACTCCAAAAGCGTAACGCTACGGCACTTAGTGGTGCCTGAGGCATACGATAGCATGGCATCTGTTCGCTTTGTGTAGCGCTCTTTTCGCTGGTGGTATATCTCTTTAGAAATCCTTAGATTCTTATCATCCAGCCGTTCTTCGGTAAAAATCACAAGCGGTGTTTTTTTACGTGGGATATAGTTGATGATTTTTGCTCTTCCCAGTTTTATAAGGTTTTCTGTTACCCTGTTTAGTGGTAGTTCCGAAGTTCTGGCCAAATAGCCCTCATCAATTTTAACATAGGTGCTAAAAAGTCCCGGGTAGGTTCTAAGCAGTATTTTAATAAATGGATCAAGGTCTGAGTTGGCTACCTGAAATTTATACAGTTCGGTTTTACCCACAATAAACATTATCCTCGACGGATTATCCAGCTCATCCGTGAGCTCAATGTAGCCCTCAAGTTCTAATATTTTTAGAGAGCTGTGGGCGTTCACAAAGCTGAACTTGAAGGCGGTAGAAAACTCAGCAAGATTAAAGTCATAAACCTCACCTTTGCCTCCGCCAATTGCCACATTTAGATAGGAGCAAAGCGCATTGTAACAACGTCTTATCTCTTCTGTTTCAGGGAAAGTAGTTGCCATGCGCCTATTCATGCTCACCCTGTCGGTTTCGTTGTACAGCAGAAGGGCATAAGCCAGTCTGCCATCGCGTCCACCACGGCCGGCCTCTTGAAAGTACGCTTCGAGTGAATCAGGCAGATCCATATGAACCACAAAGCGCACATCGGGTTTGTCTATGCCCATCCCAAAAGCATTGGTCGAGACAATAATTCGGGTTTTATCCTTTTGCCAGTCATCCTGTTTCTGGTTCCTCTCTTCGGTTGATAACCCTGCATGGTAAAAGTCGGCGCTTACTCCCTCTTTTCTGAGAGTTGTCGCTATATCCGAAGTTTTTTGCCTGTTCCGTACATAAACAACGCCTGTACCTGGGATAGAGCTAACAATTTTAAGCAAGTGCTTAATCTTATCCTCCACATTACGAACCAGATATACCAAGTTTTTCCGCTCAAAGCTCATCTTGATAACCCGTTTCTCTGTAAACCCAAGTTTTTCTTGAATATCATCAATCACCTCGGGAGTAGCTGTGGCGGTTACAGCTAAAAAAGGAACCCCGGGAAGAAGCTCTCTCAGCTCTGCAATTTGTAGGTAGGAAGGACGAAAATCATACCCCCATTGCGATATACAGTGCGATTCATCAACGGCAATAAGATTAATCTGCATTTTACGCAACCTAACCCTAAAGAGCTCTGTGCTTAACCTCTCGGGTGAGAGGTAAAGGAATTTATAATCTCCATAGGCACAGTTATCTAGTGTTATCTCTATCTCATGCTTGGTCATGCCCGAATGGATAGCTGCTGCTTTAATGCCCTTTTTTTGTAAATTTTCCACTTGGTCTTTCATCAGGGCAATGAGCGGGGTGATGACTAAGCATAATCCCTCTTTTGCCAAGGCTGCAACCTGAAATGTGATGGATTTTCCGCCTCCGGTGGGCATCAATGCAAGAGTGTCAAAACCCTCATCAACAGAGGTGATTACCTCTTCCTGAATGGATCGGAAAGAGGTATATCCCCAGTACTGGTATAGTATCTTCTCAAAACGGTTCACAGCAAACATTAGGCTTTGTACTACAAATGTAATTCTAATTACTCGCTGTATCAAGTCTTATTCTTAGGCTTAAGCAATGTAGTACCACTTTTTTTTGTAACTTGCCACGCAAAATTTTAAAGCCAATTATTATGTCTTTTCAAGAGAATAAGATTGTTAGCGAAGGAGTTACTTTTGATGATGTGCTCTTAATCCCTGCTTATTCTGAGGTGTTGCCCCGTGAGGTGGACACTTCAAGCCGGTTTTCGCGCAATATCAGAATAAACACTCCCATAATTTCTGCCGCCATGGATACCGTTACTGAAGCTGCAGTAGCCATATCCATTGCACGTGAGGGTGGGATAGGGGTTATCCATAAGAATATGTCCATCGAGGAGCAGGCAAACCAGGTTCGTATTGTGAAACGAGCCGAGAGCGGAATGATATACGATCCTGTAACCATAGGTCCCGATGAGACGGTAGGTGATGCTTTGGGGCTGATGAAAGAGTATAAAATTGGGGGTATCCCTGTTGTGGATAAGGAGAAGAAACTGATAGGAATTGTTACAAATCGTGACCTACGCTTTCAGCGTAAAATGGGACTTGCCATAAAGGAGGTGATGACCTCGGAGGGTTTGGTAACTACAACCGGAACCATTGGGCTCGACCAAGCAGAGGCTATCCTACAGGAGCACAGGATTGAAAAACTGCCTGTAGTAGATAATGATTACAAGTTGGTTGGGCTGTTAACCTATAAGGATATAACCAAGGCTAAGGACAATCCAATGGCATCTAAAGATGAGAAAGGTCGTCTTAGAGTAGCCGCGGGCGTGGGAGTTACGACTAACACCATGGAGCGTATTCAAGCCCTAGTGGAGGCTAAGGTTGATGCAATTGTTATTGATACTGCACACGGGCATAGCAAAGGCGTGCTTGAAATGCTAAAAAAGGTTAAAAAGCAATACCCAAATTTGGATGTTGTGGTGGGTAATATTGCCACTGCCGAGGCTGCTCTAGCGTTGGCCAAAGCTGGTGCTGACGCTGTTAAGGTGGGAATTGGACCCGGTTCCATTTGCACTACCCGGGTGATTGCCGGAGTGGGAGTACCCCAGCTAAGTGCAATATTCGATGTGGCAAAGGCGTTAGCCAAGCTAGATGTGCCCATTATAGCTGATGGTGGAATCCGTTATTCCGGGGATATTGTTAAAGCCATTGCAGCCGGTGCCGATACCGTAATGGCAGGTTCGCTGTTTGCAGGAGTAGATGAATCTCCGGGTGAAACGATTATCTATAATGGTCGAAAATTTAAATCGTACAGAGGGATGGGTTCCATAGAGGCCATGCAGCAAGGCTCCAAAGACCGCTATTTTCAGGATGTGGAGGACGATATTCAGAAGCTGGTTCCGGAGGGAATTGTAGCTCGGGTACCCTATAAAGGAACGCTTGCCGAGGTGCTTTACCAAATGGTTGGAGGTCTTAGGTCTGGTATGGGATACTGTGGGGCAAAAAACATTGAGAGCTTAAAAAAGGCCAAATTTGTAAGAATAACAAACGCAGGCTTTACCGAGGGCCATCCTCATGATGTGGCAATAACCCGTGAAGCTCCTAATTATACCAGAGGTTCAATATAGAGTAAAATCAATTTTTATTATAAATAGCAATAACCATGAAGAGATTAACCTTATTAAGCTTAATTATTTTTATTGGAACAGTTTGTACCATAGCACAAAAACATGATGAGACGCTCATTACTATTGGATCAGAGAAAGTTTCTGTAGAAGAATTTGAGAGATTTTATCTCAAAAACAATCGCATGGTGAATGAGGTGGACAGAAAGAGTTTAGACGAGTACCTAGACCTATTTACAATTTATAAACTAAAGGTTGCCGAAGCTAAATCCAATGGACTCGACCAGGCAGAGGACTTTAAAAGAGAACTCGAATCGTATAGGGAACAGCTGATGCAACCATTTATGGTTGATACTTTAGCTGAGCAACGGATTATTGAGGAAACCTACGAAAGGATGCAAAGCGAGGTAAACGCCAGCCATATTCTTATAGCTGTTGCGTCCAATGCTTCTCCACAAGATACGCTATATCAGTATAACAAGGCGCTCCAGATTCGCGAACGAATTCTAAAAGGAGAGCCGTTCAACAGCGTAGCACGGGCCACAAGTGATGATCCAAGCGTTAACCAAAACAATGGCGATTTAGGGTATTTTACGGCTTTCCAAATGGTATACCCCTTCGAAAAAGCCGTATTTGCGCTAGATGTTGATAGCCTTTCGCAACCCATTCGCTCAAAGTTTGGATACCATATCATTAAGCTAAATGACAGAAGACCTGCAAAGGGACAGTTACGGGTGGCTCACATCATGTTTGTAACCCCAACCAATGCAGGCGATGATGTTAAAGCGAAAGCAAAAGAGCGGGCCGATTCAGTTTACCAGCTAGTGCTATCGAACCATGATTTTAATGAGCTGGCCAAAAAGTATAGCGAAGATCGCGGATCGGCAAAAAATGGGGGAGTACTCCAGTGGTTTGGTTCCGGTCGAATGGTTCCCGAATTTGAAACAGCTGCTTTTGCCCTAGCTAAAATTGGTGATGTATCACAACCTATCCAAACCCAGTTTGGGTGGCACATCATTAAGCTGCTTGAGCGTAAAACCGTTGGTTCTCTTCAGGAAGAGTTACCCGATATGAGAATGAGAATTTCACGCGATGAGCGGGGTAAGGTTGGTCAAAAGGTATTTGTTGAGAATAAAAAGAAAGAGTTTGGGTTTAAATTAGATTCAAAAGCCCTTGAGACCTTTAAAACACTGGTTGATTCTTCGTTGTACAAGGGAGAATGGGCGCTAAACCCCAAATTTGAGCATACTACCCTGTTTACGCTAAATAACAAAGTCTTTACCCTGGGCGATATAGCAAGGGATATCCAAGAAGGCGGTGAGGTACCCCAGAATAGACCTCTGTATGAGTTTGCAGAATCTACCTATAAAAATTTTGTTGAGCATACCGTTTTGGCAATGGCCGAACAGGATTTGATGCAGAATAATAAAGATTTCTATTTCCTCTATAGGGAGTATTATGATGGTATTCTTCTGTTTGATATTATGGATAAAGAGGTGTGGACTAAAGCTTCTAACGATAGGGAAGCTATTGCCAATTTCTATGAGGAGAATATCCATTTATACTCTTGGGAAGAAAGAGTGCACCTAAAAAAATATAAAGCGCCCAACGAGAAGATCTATAAAAAAGCCCATAAGCTTATTCTCTCGAAAAAGGGCCCCGGCCTAACCGATGAGGCGTTCTTGGCTAAAGTGAATAAGGGCTCAAAAACGCCTTTGACCCTAGAAAGCCTTGCCGTAAATTCCAACTCTCAGCTGGTAAAAAATTATAAGTCATGGGAGAAAGGCATTTCTCCAGCCGTTAAGGAAGGGGAAGCATTCACCTTTATGCGGGAGATTAAAACAGTAGCGAATGAGCCAAAACCTCTAAAAGAGGTGAGGGGGCAGGTTATTGCCGATTATCAAGAGTACCTTGAGAAGCAGTGGCTCGAAACGCTTCGCAGTAAACATAAGATCACAATCAACGAAAAGCTATACAACCAATTGGTGTCGAAGCTCAATTAGGTATAGGTTATCCGTTTTTTGCTTTAGCAAATCTTAAAACTGAATGTCATGAATGACCCGTTAGCGAAGTTACTGCCTGTTTTTATTCTTTTGGTTGCATTTTTTTCCGCATGCCAAACAGGACCAAAGCAAAATGCTGAACCTGTAGCCCGGGTTTACGATAAGTATTTATACATTCATGAGGTTGAGGATATTTTTCCGGAGAATGTAAATCCTACCGACAGCATTCAGCTATTAATGGCGTATGCTGATCGTTGGGTAAAAAAGCAGCTACTGCTCCAAAGGGCCGAAAAAAACTTGAGCGATAACCTTAAGGATGTGGCAAAACAGATTGAGGATTATCGCTCTTCATTGCTTATTTTCCAGTATGAGCAAGAGTATATCCGACAACGGTTGGATACCCTAGTTTCTGATGATGAGATAGACAAATTTTACAAAGAGAATCCATCCAATTTCATTCTAAATGAGAGTATAGTAAAAGCACTTTTTATCAAAATCCGGCTTGATAGCCCATACTACGACAAGATAAAA
>CAZKPD010000058.1:0-14864 GCA_964554585.1 uncultured Rikenellaceae bacterium | reverse complement strand
ATGCTGGAAGAACGTTTTATGGTGCTGGTTCCCGAAATTCAACGAATTGCAACAACAGCCGGTTCCAGTGATGATGCTGGTATTTCTTCGCTTTTCACTTCTACCATGAACAACACCATTAGCCTGAGTATTACCTGTAACAAGAAAGCCGAGCGGGATCGTTCCATTTTTGAAATAGCCGAAGTGTTAAGAAGCGAGATGGCTCTGTACCCCGAGATTATTGAGTATAAGGCCAGCGTGTCGGGTATGGGACCTGGTGGCAATCAAAGTGTAAACGTGGAAATTTATGGTTATGACTTTGACGTTACCGGGATTTTGGCCGAAGAGATTAGGCAGACCATTAAGGATAACGTAACAGGGGCTCGCGATGTTACCATTAGCCGAGAGAAAGAGCGTGCAGAACTTAAGATTACCGTGGATAAAGAGAAGCTGGCATTACATGGGCTTAACTCTGCAACGGTAAGCATGTACGTGCGCAATCGCGTTTCGGGTATGGTAACCGGATACCTTAAGGAGGATGGGGATGAGTACAACATTGTGGTACGCATGGAGGAAGAAAATCGTAACTCCATCACCACCATTGAAGACCTATCCATTCCTACGCCCATGGGAGGATTTATTAAGCTGAGAGAGATAGCCTCGGTGGATGAGTACTGGTCGTTACCTACTATTACCCGAAAAAGCAGACAGCGCATGGTATCGGTTCAGGTAACACCCTTCAACACCTCATTGGGTGAACTGGCCGAAGATATTAAGGCCAACATAAAAGAGATTGATATTCCGGCGGGAGTGAATATCCGTTTGGCCGGCAACTACGAGGATCAGCAAAAAACCTTTGCCGATATCGGCTTGTTACTGGTGCTGGTTGTGCTACTCGTATATATTGTTATGGCCTCACAGTTTGAGTCGTTTGCCAAACCCTTTATCATCATGATGTCTGTTCCCTTTGCTGTTACGGGGGTTGTTTTAGCCCTCTGGATTACCGGAACCAGCCTAGATATGATTGGAGCCCTAGGGGTAGTAATGCTGGTGGGTATTGTAGTTAAAAACGGAATTGTGCTGGTGGACTATATCAACCTGATGCGTGACCGCGACTATGAGCTGAATGAAGCCATTGCCCTGGCAGGGGCATCCCGTTTGCGCCCGGTGCTTATGACCGCCTTTACTACCCTGTTGGGTATGCTTCCCATGGCGCTTAGCCAAGGGGAAGGTGCCGAAATGTGGCGCCCCATGGGGATTGTGGTAATTGGCGGGCTATTGGTTTCAACCATTATTACCCTTATTGTGGTGCCGGTACTCTATGGGGTAATGTCCAAAAGCGGCGAGCGCAACAAACAACAGCGCATTGCCAAGGAGTTTATCTTTATGCAGATAGAGAATGGTTCCGACAATGAAAATAACGAGTTGTAAATAGAAGAGAAGATGAAAGCAGTATTTATAGTTTTTAACCAAGCCAATACCGAACGGGTAGAGTATATGCTCCGCGAACTGGAAATTAGAGGATTCACCTTTTTTGAGGAGGTCCAAGGTGCAGGTACTAAAACCGGAGAACCCCGACGCGGAACCCACACCTGGCCCGAAATGAACTCCGCAATCATAACGGTTGTGCCGGATGATAAGGTGGAAATTCTTCTGAAAACCGTTCGCAAGCTAGACCTGCGAAATAAGGATATTGGGGTGAGAGCCTTTGTTTGGAATATCGAACAGTGCGTTTAATCCCATGTACATCATGATTTGGAAAGGACCGTGCCCAAAAGGCACGGTTTTTTTATGATACTTCTACGTCAAACTTTGAGGCCTCCTCCTGCTTTCGGGCAATAGCCCGATTTAACCGTTTAATTTCACGCGAGAGGAATAGGTAAACAACTACCCCCGAAATTACATCAGATACGGGTGAAGATACCCACACACCCGTTAGCCCCCAAAACGTAGGAAATAGAAGTAGAATGGGAATAAGCACAATCACTTGCCTCAGCAGCGATAAAAGTGCAGATATGGCTGCCTTGCCCGTAGATTGGAAAAAATTTCCGGCAACAATCTGAAACCCTACTATGGGTAATGCTGCCATAAAAATCCGTAGCCCGGGCTTACCTATCCTCAGAAGTTCTGTATCCTTAGCATTAAATGCCTTGATAAATATCTCGGGGAATAGCTCCATAATAGCAAAGCCAATAACAGAAATAATAACTGCCGACTTAAGGCTTATCATAAGCGTTCTCTTGACTCGCTCCAAATTTCCGGCACCGTAATTATACCCGTATATGGGCTGAGATGCCATATTGATGGCAATAATGCTCATCACCACCAGGGTGGAAATACTGTTGATTATGCCCATGGCTCCCACGGCCAAATCGCCCCCATACTTAATCAACTGAATATTAAACAGTCCATGCACCATGCTGGCTGCCAGCTGCATGGAGAATGGCGAGAATCCGATGGCAAGAATGGAGAATAGCACCATTTTGTCTAGCTTAAAATGAACAGGCTTTAAACGGACCACCGATTTGCCCACCGTAAAATGCCTGACAACCCAAATGCAAAGGATAAACTGAGAGATAATGGTTGCCCAAGCAGCACCCCTCACCCCCATACCCAGGGCAAATATAAAAATGGGATCTAAAATGATATTTGTTCCCGCACTAATAAACATGGAGTACATGGCAATATTGGCATTCCCTTCGGAGCGAATCATATTGTTCATGGAGAAGCCAATCATATTGAAAGGCACACCCAACAGAATGATATTTAAGTACTGGTTTGCATACTCTATGGTATCGGGGCCGGCACCAAAGAGCCTAAGCATAGGCTCTTTAATAAGAAATCCCACCACCGTCATGCCCACAGAAACAATGATAAGCAGGATAAACGCATTGCCCAATACGCGTTCAGCCTTTGCATGCTGATTCTCTCCTAAATGAATGGATATGCGCACCCCTCCCCCAATCCCTATAAGCATTCCAAAGGCCATCATAATCACCATAATGGGAAAAACCACGCTTAAGCCCGTAAGGGCTAATGCCCCCACCCCTTGTCCCACAAATATGCGGTCCACAATATTGTACAGTGAGTTAACCACAACCCCTGTAAAAGCAGGTAGGAAAAACTTCCAAAGCACCTTGGGTATGGGTGCATTGGCTAGCAGATTAATATTCGCGTTTTGTGAGCTCAAAGCCTTTATTTTTCAAGGGTACAAATTTACGAATAAAGCACCACTATAAAGAGCTATTGTTTGATAAAAAATAAGGGTCAAAGCAAAGCTTTGGCCCTTATTTTCAGGTAAAAAAATATCTAATTAGACTTTACCATCTTATACGTTTTAAGAATACCATTTGCGGTTACATTTAGCAAATAGATTCCGGCGGGCCATTCAATCGTATTCAACTGGATGGTTGATGCATTGGGTTGCACCTCCAAAACGGTTTGACCAATCAGATTGTAAATGCTGATTTGATCAATTCGCTCAGCAGCCGTTATGGTAAATTCGGAAGCAAACGGATTGGGGTATATTGCAAAACTTCCAATCAGGTTATCATTAATCCCCGTATTATCATCAGTAGTAAAGGATACAGGCCCGACCCATGTGCTAATAAAGTCTTCTCCACAAATTGCTACCACATAAACCTCATATACGCTATTTGGGGTAAGATTTTCAAGTACTAATTCGGGAGTATTCTGCACCAAAGTGCCACCGGTATTATTGGGGTCAACTCCAACCTCACCGTAAACTACTTCCCAAAAGGTTTCGGTTCCGCCGGGTGTCCAGGTTACCTTGGCTGAATTGTGTGTAACATTAGAGATAACAATATTTGTTGGAGCATCACAAACCTCCTCTTCTGTAGTAAAGGACACAGGGCCTACCCATGTGCTCACATTGTCCTCACCACAAATAGCTATCACGTAAACCTCATAAACCGTATTGGGCATCAGATTATTAAGCACCAATTGGGGTGTATTCTGAACCAATGTGCCATTGGTATTATTGGGATCAACCCCAACTTCACCGTAAACTACCTCCCAATAGGTTTCGGTTCCGCCGGGTGTCCAAGTTACCTTAGCTGAATTTTGAGTAATCTCTGCAATAGCAATATTACTAGGATCATCACAAGAAGGTTCTACAACTCCATCCACATAATTCTGTGCGTATATTTTTCCGCCGGTCCCCTTATTCTCCTTAAATACGGCCACAACCTGGTTGTTTACCATTCCTGTTAAGTTGATTAGCGTTTTCTCTGCATCAAAAGTAGCCATGGGCACCATTTCATTCTCAAAAGCATGATCTCCATCTTCTGTCAGTTTCACTATACTCACCCCTTGCACCAAACCGCCACCTAAAGATGCGCTTCTAACAAGGAATAGGGGTAGATCCTCAGGGGTAAGTCGTAATTGGGCCAAATGGCTTATACTGCTGCCAACAGAAAAAACCTCTTTAGCGTTGTCGGTAAATTGACGAGCTCCTGTATCCTTATGGAACTTTTGTACATAAAGCCCTATTTCGTTTTGGTTTGAAGAGGTATAGCGACTAACTGACCATACATACTCTGATCCCTCTTGATGAGCAATGCTCGTTTCCATCTCATAGCTATCCTGTCTCACGTCAAAGTCAACCCCATTGATTCCCCATGGAAGCGTGCCATCGGGATTAATTCTTTGAAGAAAGGAGTCAAAACGATTACCCGTAGAACCAAAATATCCGTAGTAAACCACATCGCCAATCTGTGCATGGCTATTGTTGCGGTTAAATGCTGTAGTTTTGTTGGAGAGTTGAACCGTATTCGCCCAAAGCGCTGCACCGTCAGTCCCAAAACGATTGGCGTAAAGCGTTGAGCTAACTCCATAGGATAGTGTGTGGAAAACTACCATCACGCTACCATCAGAAAGTACAAAAAGGTCTGCAGGGCTTGTTTTCTGGGTTAGGTGAAGAACCTGTACAGGTTCTTCCCAAACCGGAACACCCTGATTGGTATACTTCTGCAATACAGCCCTATTCAATCCATTGGCCAACCAAGTGGCATACATACCACCATCGGGAAGTGGAGCAATTTCAACAGTATAACCATTACCGATATTGATCCCATTCTCGCCGTACTGATGGTTCCCTTCTAGGTTTAGCTTAAACACATAAGCTGCATTACCGGATAGCGTTCCGTTTACACCAATGTAGAGCATCTCATCATCATCCACATTTACCGACCACATGGAAGTATATGTATTCATAGGGATTTGGTCGCTTACCAGCTTACCCTCATTCCCAAAAAGCCTGTTGCCGTTTTCATCCAACAGCTGAACCCAAAGCTCCATATTGACCGGAGCAGGTGCATTTTTCCAAAAAACAATATACGTTTTACCGGAAGCAGTACCAATACTTTGCATATCTACCGCATCAACTTCGGAGGCTACCGTATTCACATCGGTGTCATTGGTCCACTGGGCACCAGCCATACCAAAACCAAGCAAAACTAGCATTATACTAAGCATGGCTGTTCTTAAAAAAGTGAAGATTGTTTTCATAGTTTTGAGTTTAATAGATTAGTTACGTCAAAAGTAATTTAATGACAGTATAGTGCAGAAAAAAACACCCATTTGAAAACACTCATAGGATTAAAACTACCACCCTATCACCACTCACTAAAAAATTAAATAGCTGATGAACAGCATTCTATCACAATAAACTAATTAAACTCCGAGAGGTATGCTGATAGGTTGGAATCGATATTGGTAAGACCTAATTTTTTACGCAATCGGGTGCGCGCATTCTCAACCGATTTAAGCGATTGCCCATTGATGTCGGCAATCTCCTTAGTAGTCAATCCCAGATTTAGTAAAGCGCAAAGGCGCTTTTCTCTTAGCGTTAATTCAGGATGTTTCTCTGAAAGGCGATTAAAGAATGAGGATGAAACCTTCTCAAAACTCATTTGAAACTCATCCCACATATGCTCGCGGTCATGCCCCTCCAGTTTACGGGCAACATAGTCAATGGCCGATTTGGTTTCGGAGCGTAGAGCACCCTTCTTCACCTGGTTTAAATCATCCAGTACGGTTTGAACAACTTCATTCCTATTTATCTCGAGCAGTGCTTTGCTCATCAACTCCCTGTTTTTAAGTTCAATATCAAGGTTCAATTCTTTTTCTCGGCTTATCATCAGATCTTGCTGAAGCCTTGACCTGCTCAACTTGTTTTTATAATAGATAATCAGTAGTAACAAAACTAATAGCAGGATCACCAAGCTTAACCCTATGATGAGATAAACAAAACGTTGTTGGCTCTCTTCCAACTCTCTCTCCTTCTGATGGGCAGTAAACTCCTGCTCTAGAATAATTCGCTCGGCATTGGTCAGCTTTTCTGTAATATTCAGGCTATCGCTAATCTCCTCATAGACCTGAAAGTATTGGGAGGCCTTTTGGTAATCCCTTTTCATCAAATATGATCTATAAAGCAATCGAATATTGTCCTGATAATCAAAGCTATATTTCTCATCAACTATCTTATCCATTCGGTTTATATAAGTAATTGTGGAATCATACTCTTGTAAATCAAAGTAGAATTGCCCCATGGCTTTATAGACCCAAATGTCGTTTTTGGAAATTGTAGAATCCTGCTCAACTACAGTTAAAGCTTTCCTAAAAAGTAGAAGTGCAGAATCTGGTTTATTTTGAATTGCATAATTCCTTGCTAAATTGGAATAAACATAAACACTCGCCTTATTATCACTAATATCTTTAGTTATTTCCAGTGCCCTACGAAAAATTCGATAGCTGGTATCGGTATCGGAATACAAAAAAATAGTTCCAATATTATTCAATGCATTAAGTATAAATATTGTATCATTAAGATCATTGGCAATTCTGTAAACTTCCTGAAAATGTGAAAGAGCTTTTTGATTCTCTCTCAATCGAGTATATACAACACCCAAATTATTTTCAATCACCAATTTATCTCTCGAATCATTTTGCATTTTATAAAAATGGTATGCATTTAAATAGTAGTATAACGATACATCCAAGGCATCCTTGTCATAGTACACATCTGCCATAAGAGTATAGACATCGGCTAATTCCTTCTCCATCCCTGCCTTTTCGGCCAAGGCAGAGGCGTTGTTCAAATAGTATAATGAACGATTCCAGTCAGTATCCTTCAGTTCTTGTGCTATTTTAAGACTCTGACGAACCTTCTCTTCTGTATTTTTAGCATTGGCAAGGCTATCAACCAACCTGTCCACCACACTTTGAGAAAAGGCAGATGTTGAGCAAAATAGGAATAGTATGAGTAAACGTTTTACCATTACATAAGGAATATATCTATCGAATAACCCGGGATACCTGCCGCCAATCAACCCAAATGTACTAAATTTATGAATTTAAGGGTTGGTCTTCAGGCCAATTCTTTATAAAAATCGGATGGGATTGGGAAAAATAAAGTATTGCCAGAAAAGGCTGCCCTCTATTTTTATTGCTGCTAATTGTAAATATTACACCGGTCTCTTAGCCATTTTCTGGCTCGGTTATCGCCCATTCGTTTGGCCTGAACCAAATCTTCGCAACCCAACGTAACCTTGCCCGAACGAATGTAAGATACACCCCGATAGTAGTAGGCCTCCATTTGGGCAGGATTGACATAAAGCACGGCATCCAAATCGATAATGGTGCCCCCAAAATCAAGCAGCGAATACTTTGCCAATGCACGCTGATACAGTGCCTTCACATTTAGGGTATCGTAATGGAGCAGAAGATCAAAATCGGCAATGGCCTCAATATTATTTCCCAACGAAGATTTTGCCATGCCGCGCTGTAGTAAGCTTTCCTTGTGGGACGGGTCAATTTTTAGCAGCTCATCAAAATCTCGAATGGCATCCTTAAGGTAACCCTTTTTGGTATTGGCCTGAGCCCTATAGTAGTATGCTTGCTGAAAGAAAGGATTTAGAATGACGGCTTGCGAAAAATCGGTAATGGCAGAATCATACTTATTAAGGTTAAAAAGCGCCAATCCACGACAGTAGTGCAGCGTTGCACTTTGGGGATTGAGGCTAATAGCCACACCAAATTCTTGCTGAGCACCAATAAAATCTTGGTTGTGCAACTTTTCTAAACCACTAGAGAAATAGTACTCAACCGATTGGGCGCTGAGAAGCTGACCTGTAATAAGTAGTATTAAAAAAAGAAAACTCTTTTTTATCATCTTCTTTTGGGAGGAGCATTTTCTTGACAAAACTCTCTGATTAAGAAACGGGTTTCAACCTTTCCTAGCGTTTGAGCAGTTTCCAAGTCTTTGCAACCGCTCTGCTTCTGACCTAACAAAATTTTGGCATATCCCCGAGAGTAGTAGGCATCGGCCATATTACGATCCAGAATGATGGCCTGATTAAAATCAAGAATTGCTCCTTGATAGTCGTGTACATCAATACGAGCCTCGCCCCTATTCACGTAGGCTCTAACAAAAACCGGATCAAGCTCTAGGGCTCGGGTAAAATCGGAAATTCCACCCTTGTAATCCTCCAGCTTAATGCGAACGGTTCCGCGATGATTGTATGCCATAGAAAATAGCGGAACAATTTTAAGTACCATATTGTAGTCTTGTTCGGCCTCCTCATACTTCTGCTGTTTGGCTCTAACATTAGCCCTGTAGTAATAGGCTATGGCATAACGTGGATCAAGGTCGATGGCTTTAGAATAATCGGCTATAGCCGATTGATGATCACCCAAAGCGGCTTTGGCATCACCTCGATATACATAGGCATACTTATTTTGCGAGTCCTGCTCAATTGCCTTATTAAGCTCCGATATGGCGCCTTCGTAATCCTGATTCTCATACTTCAAATTTGCTCTCAGGATGTAATCGGTATTTGCTTGATCCTGACCATATGCAGCTAAGGCAAAAATCCGGAGTCCAATCAGTAAGGGGAGTAAAATTTTTCTCATGCTATCCAGTCTATTCAGAAAACCATTTAATCATTAGTCCTAATGGATTTCAAAATTAATGTTTTTTTCCAATTGGCAAACAAAATGGGGCAGTCTAAAAGCTCAAGGTATTAAATCCAAAAAAAACAACCCTTTTTAATGTGGCTAAATAAGTACTGCAAAGGGAATTGCATATAAAATCCCCATGAGCATAACAATTTTTGCCACCATGCTTACCTGATGATAATGCACTTTACTTTCGGCAGTAAGCAATCGGATAATCATATAAAATATGGGTACAATTAACCCAACAATCAGGTAGAAAAAGGTAAAAAGGTCAAACTTTCCGTTGGGTAAATAGTTAAGATACGCTCCAAAAAGGTAGGCCAACAGCATTAGGGTTATCATCAGTATGGCTGCAGCCACGCTGCGCGAAGTGTTCAATCCCAGCACAATGGGGAGGGTTCTACGTCCATACTCATGGTCTCCCTCATAATCCTCCATATCCTTAACAATTTCACGAAACAGGGTGAGCCAAAAGGCAAAAAGAGCATAGCCACCCACCCAATAGATAATACCGTTAAAGGTTAAGGGTGTTATAACGATAGCTTGCCAATAGGCGGTATGAAGCAGTGGGATCTCAAATAACAAAGGCATTAAGGGAACCATTGCGGTAAGCAGGGCTACCAATAGATTGCCCAGCAAAAATCTCCGCTTATAGGAAGTTGAGTAGAACCAAAGCACACCGGGGATAAGCAAGAATATGATCGATAATTGGGGTTGACCGATGGAGAAAGATACCAGCACACCACATAAAACACCTAGCGCATTGAATGTCCAATGCATGGATATGGCCAACCTGCGGGAAATGGTTTTCCCTACCTGTACCGTTTCCGGTCGGTTTACCGTATCGGTCTTCGTATCAAAATAATCGTTGATTACATAACCGGCTGCAGTAATAAATACGGTAGCCAAAGCCAACAAAAAGAAATCGTTACCCGACAGCTGCAGCTGCATACCCTTTTGTAAGAGCAGCGGTTGCAAAATGCAGTAGCGCATCAGGTACATGGTAGCTGCTACAATGGTAAGGTTAAGAAAGCGTGTAACCCTTAGAATGCTCACCAACATAATCGTACAATCTGTTTACTTTTTTTCGCCAACAGGCCATAGCCCTTTTAATTTGAGCACCTGCTCAATAATATCCCTCACACACCCTTTCCCTCCGTTATAGCTGGAAACATACATGGATACGCCAATAATTTCGATAGCCGCATCGGCAGGACAGGTTGGAAAACCCACCTTTTTTAGCACTCCGTAATCGGGTATATCGTCGCCCATATACACAATCTCCTCCAGCTTAAGCCCATACTTAAACCTAAAATCTTCCATGGATTCCTCCTTATCGGTCGATCCTAAATAGATATCGGTTACACCCAGCTCCCTAAACCTTTCCCTTACCGCTTCGCTTCTTCCTCCGGTAATAATGGCCACCGGAAAACCCTGTTTAACCGCGGTCATCACAGCGTACCCATCGCGAGCATTGGTAGCCCTAATCAGCTCACCCGAAGGGTGAACTATCACCGAACAATCGGTAAACACCCCATCCACATCAAAGGCAAAGGCCTTAACATTGTGTAACCTCTCTTTAAAATTCTTCATGCTTTTATATCGTTTTTTCTCAATTCTGTTTGCCCATTTTTGCTATGCTCTCGCTCATCAGCCTGTAAATCTCGGCCCATTGACCATCTAGCTGTTTCAGCAATTCCAGCTGGCTGCGCATGGTCTCCTCATCCCCCCGAACAGCCGGACCTGTTTGGCTCCTTTCCGGCCCTGCTTCAAAAGCCTTATTGACGGTTTCATTAACCAGCGGTTTGAGCATGGCAAAATCTAACCCTTTGGTCTCACCAAACACTTTGGAAATATGGAACAGATGATTTACAAAATTGCAGGATAGTACACCCATAAGGTGTAACCAGCGACGCTGCTGCGAATCCATCTCCACCGGAATACCTCCAACGGATTGTGCTACTGTACTCAGTATTTCAGTTACCTCAGGTGCATTCGACTCAATACAAAACGGCACGCCGCTTAGGCTCACCTCCCGTTGCTTAGAAAAGGTTTGAAAAGGATAAAAAACACCATACCGCTCCGAAACTCCAGTTAAGGTCTCTATGGATGTGCTCCCACTGGTGTGAACCACCAACCCGTTTAGCTTGGGTAATGACGAAACGACCAAAGGGATATCGGCATCGGCAACCGAAATAATATAGAGATCGGCAGACCTATCCAGCTCATCCATCGAATTGGCATAACCTACACCCAATGCATCTCCCAGCACTTGTGCATGGGCAAGGGTTCTACCCACAATCTGCACAATGTTATGCCCCGCACCTTTAAGCGCTTTGGTCAAGTGTGTAGCCACATTGCCCGAACCAATCTGAACTATTTTTAGCTTATCCATACCCAGTCCTAAAACGGCCAATTATTAGAATGCTAAGATAAAGGTTTATTTGCTTTTTTTGAGCCAAGTCCCGTACGAACAATTCTGCATTGTTATCAACTCCTTAATTTGAACAAAATCAACCCCATGGACAGGATAGAAACCAAGCCTACTCATCCTGTTGTGAAACAGATGTATAATTCCATAATTTACTGCCAGTTAAAAAGTTACCATTTATACTGATTCTATATTTCAGCATAACACTTCCTCAAATTATTGCATTATCCCAATTTTACTATCTTTGTGGGTTGGATTGGAAATGCTTTTTAAATAGACAAATAAGATTCCCAAGGCCCTCATGGGTTTTAACCTGGGTGAGGACAAGGGATAGCTATGAAATATATTTTTTAACCTAAACAATAATCGATGAAAGTTTTAGTATGCATCAGCAATGTGCCCGACACAACCACCAAGGTGAAATTTGCTGAAAACAACACCAAATTCGATGCTACCGGCGTTCAGTGGGTTATTAACCCCTGGGATGAGCTGGCGCTTACCCGTGCACTGGAGCTGAAAGACAATGCCGCCAACGGCATCAAATCCGTAACCGTGGCCCATGTGGGTGCTGCCACTGCCGAACCCACCATTCGTAAGGCGCTGGCCATTGGTGCCGACGACGCCATTCGCATAAACCTCGAAGCAACCGATGCATACCAAGTTGCTGCCCAGCTGGCCAACGTGGCCAAAACCGAGGGCTTCGATGTGGTTCTGTGCGGAATAGAATCTAGCGACTTTAACAGCTCCACCGTGGGCAGCATGATTGCCGAATTTATGGAGCTCCCCTCCGTATCGGCAGTTTCGGGATTGGAATTTGCCAATGGCCAATCGGTTATCACCCGCGAAATTGACGGCGGTAAGGAAACCGTTTCCCTTCCCGCTCCTTTTGTGGCAGTGGTTCAAAAAGGGATTGCCAAGGAACCCCGCATTGCTGCCATGCGCGGCATTATGCAGGCGCGTACAAAACCCATTAAGGTTGTTGAACCCGTTGCAACTGATGCGCTTACCCGGGTGGTTAGCTTTGAGCCCCCTCAACCACGACCCAAGTGCGTTTTTGTAGATGCAGATTCTCCCGAAAAGCTGGTTGACCTGCTACAAAACGAAGCAAAAGTTATTTAACCCATTGTTAACTAGATTAAAACAAACGATATGTCAGTATTAGTTTTTACCGAGAATTGGGATGGAAAGTTTAAGAAGCTCTCCTTCGAGCTAGTTTCTTATGCCGCTAAACTTGCCGAAATGCTCGGCACTTCGGCAGCTGCTCTATCCATTGGCAATGTGGCTGATGATGAGCTGAACAAGCTGGGGAATTACGGTGCAAAAAAGATTATTTCGCTCGCTAACGATGCGCTAAACATATTAGACAGCCAAGCTTACACCGCTGCCATTGCTCAGATTGCCCAAGCAGAGGGTTCCAAGGTAATTGTAGTGGCCAACAACAATATGGGCAAATCCATTGCTCCCCGACTATCCGTAAGGCTTAAAGCCGCCATGGGTTCGGGCGTGAGCAAGCTCCCGCTCAGCACCTCTCCTTTTGTGGTTTACAAAAGGGTATATTCGGGCAATGCTTTTGCTCACGTGGAGCTGAAGAGCGATGTGAAGATTTTGACCCTGATGCAAAACTCTTTCGACCTTATTGAAACGGCAAATGCCGCTACCATTGAAAAGGGCTCTGTGAGCATTGATAGCTCAATGGTTAAAACTCAGGTTATAGATGTTCAAAAACAAAGCGGCAAGCTGCTACTTACCGATGCCGAAATTGTGGTTTCGGGTGGTCGTGGCATGAAATCGGTTGATAACTGGGGCCCCCTTGAGGAGCTGGCCGAGGTGCTAGGCGCAGCCACTGCCTGTACCCGTCCCGTATCCGATGAGGGATGGCGCCCGCACGAAGAGCACACCGGACAAACCGGTAAGATTGTGGCTCCAAACCTCTATTTTGCCATCGGTATTTCGGGTGCAACCCAACACCTTGCAGGTGTTAGCTCATCCAAATACATTGTGGCCATTAATACCGATAAGGACGCTCCCATTTTTGAGGCGGCCCAGTACGGTATTGTGGGCGATGCATCCAAGGTGCTTCCCAAGCTGGTTGCTGCGGTAAAAGAGGCTAAAGCCAAGTAGGTTATAACCACACAACAGATAGCATTATGAATCAGCTAATTTTTGCCCTAGCGCTACTGGTAACCTTAGGCGTATTTGCTTTTACTACGTGGCGCTACGTTAGGCTATTTATGCTTACCAAGTCCGATTTCCCTATTCGTAATTTTGGGAAACGCTTTGGCATTATGATGAGGGTAGCCTTTGGTCAAACCAAAATGTTCCGCATGCCCATACTGGGATTTCTCCACGGGCTGGTATTCTGGGGCTTTCTGGTAATCCTTGTGGGCAGCATCGAAATGGTGATTGACGGTCTGGCCGGCACCGACCGCTCCCTGAAGTTTTTGGGATGGCTCTATGACTTTATCATGGCATCGGGCGATATTTTCGCCATCTTAATCGCCATTGCCATTGCAGTATTCTTGGTGCGGAGATTATTCCTGCACGTGAAACGTTTTGAGGGCATTGAGATGAAGCGCATTTCGCACATTGATGCCAATGTGGCACTTACCATCATCTTACTGCTGATGATCTCTCTGTCAGGCTTAAATGCTACCTACGTAGCAAAGCAAACCATAACCAATGCTGAAATTCATGGGTTATTCCCAATTGGTGCGTTTTTGGCGCCCCTGTTCACTCAAATGGAGCTCAGCACCGTTGTGGTTTTCCACGACATCTTCTGGTGGTCGCATATCCTGCTTATCTTTTTGTTTGCCAACCTGCTACCCTACTCCAAGCACTTCCACGTGTTTATGTCAATCCCCAACGTGTTCCTATCACGCCTTGACCCATTGGGCAAGCTGCCCAACATGGATAGCGTTACCCGCGAGGTGAAGCTGATGATGGATCCCGAAACGGCCTTTGCGGCTGCACCGGAGGATACGCCCATCGAGCGTTTTGGCGTTTTGGATGCGGAAGATGTAACCTGGAAAAACTACTTGGATTCCCTATCGTGTACCGAGTGCGGAAGGTGTACCAACGTGTGCCCTGCCAACATCACCGGTAAAAAGCTGTCGCCCCGCAAGGTGATGATGGACCTTAGGGCTCGGATGAAGGAGAAGCGCGATGGACTGTTAAAGGAAGGCAAAGCCTACAGCGACGGAAAAACCCTTATCCGCGACTATATCAGCGAGGAGGAACTGTGGGCTTGCACCACGTGCAACGCTTGCGCTCAGGAGTGCCCCATCAACATTGACCACCCCAAGCTGATTATCGACATGCGCCGCTATTTGGTGATGGAAGAGGGCTCGGCACCCGGCGAGATTAAGGCCACCTTTAGCAACATTGAGAACAATGGTGCACCCTGGCAGTACTCACCCGAGGATAGGCTGCTATGGGCTGAAGATATAGAGATGAATAAAGTATAGAGCTATAACAT
>CAZKPD010000057.1:0-15010 GCA_964554585.1 uncultured Rikenellaceae bacterium | reverse complement strand
GGCAGTAGTAGTTTTGCCCGGTATGGCAATTTTAGCATGCCTCACCTCATCAGGATAAATTCTTCGTTTGGACACAACCAAAGGTCCCACTCCGCTCCCCAGGGCACTTCCAGCAGTAAGCAGCTGATAGTTAGCGCTAATATGCGGATAGAGCGCATAGCTAATCTTTACCATGTCCACTTGAGCATTTAGGGCAAGCTCGTTAAGCTCTTGGATTTCGGTCAGGATCGCATCAAACTGGTAGTTCTCCACATCAATTGCCCTATTCAATAGGGCATTAAAGATAAAGGTGTCGTTAGGACAGGTTGAAAAAGCCAACTTTACTTTCATTAATCTCCTTACTTTAAATAGGCATGAATAATCTCCTCTGTTGCTTTTCCTAGCTGTTCTATGGCCAATGGTAAATTCCAGCGTTCCTTATCCCGAGGTTCCACCCTATTGGAAATGGAACGGATGCACACAAAGGGCACCTTACGGTGCAAACAGGTGTAGAACACCGATGCGCACTCCATTGTTTCAATGTGCGGTGAATACCTATGCACTAACCGATCTATTTCGTCCTGCGACCCCGAAGTGGTGGATAGGGTGATTCCGGTAACCTTTGGATAGGGTTTGGTATTTATGTTATCTAGATGATTGCAGTACATCCATCCCTCTCGAAAAGGATACTGATTTGCGGTAGCCAGCCCCAAATCAAAAAGGGACCGAAAGGTACCTCTGTCATCGGCTCCATAATCGCCAAAGGTATCACGATGAACCATAACTACTTCGCCCATTTCCAAATGGTTGGGATAGGCTCCTGCCACTCCTACATTGATCACAAAGTCAACAGCATGGTTTTGCAGAGCCATTGAGAGATGAAAGGTTGTAGGTACAGCTCCCACCCCCGTTATCAGCACTGAAATGGATGGGCTTACAGGGGTAACCACTCCGCATTTAAGAATCACCTCCCCTATAATCGGTTTGACTTCGGCAACGGTGGCAGCAGTAAGTAGTATCATGACAGATTAAAAATATAAAAAAAATCAGCAGTTACCCTATTTCCGCTACGCATCAGGGTCTAAATGTTTTTTCCGAAGCCGAAGCATTAATTTAACCAAATCGTATTTATATGTGGCCGAAATGGCAAAAGTTCTGTTCCAATGCTTGACGGAATTGTCAAAATCAACATGAGCATTTACAAAACCGTGGTCATACCTTAGGTCTAGCCCCCAAATGCCCTCTTTGGCTCTGTATTCGGCTCCGGCTCCAATGGACAATCCCCAGTCAACCCTCCGCCAATGTTCAGACTCTAAGGGCATTTCATACTCATCATAATCAACTGAAACCGATTTAAGAGTACCTCCGGTTCGTATATTCGTGAAGGTACCCCCTTTCACGTAAACCTTTGATAAGCCAAAAAGAGGAAATGCATATTTTGCCAATAACGGAATTCCCAGATAGGGAACATTAAAGGTAGAATAACCATTTTCAAAATTTTGCTTATGCCCTTTGGTTAAGAACATCAACTCACCATTCACAGAGAACTTGCGGGTAAACCCTAATTCTCCTATAGCCCCAATTTGGTATCCCAGACGATTAGTGTTTGTGACACCTACGAACTCTTCCCAATTAGAAATCCGAGAGAGGTTCATGCCCACTTTGGGACCCACATAAATATAACCCACATCATGCCCAGCGATTCGAAATAGCTGTGCTTGCGAAATACCACAGAATACAAGTAGGATAGACAGAAATAAATATTTTTTCATTGGTTTGTGCTTTAGGTTTGTGAATTAACAAAATTACTACATTATCACCCTTTTCGCACCAATCCAATTCCCTTTTTTTAAACATATATATATTATTTTTCGGAGGAATAAAACTCTAAAAAGCATGAAAATTCAGTATACCAACCCAAATTGGTTACTCTCCCACCGATCATTCCACAAACAGTTTTTTTTGAAAAGGTAAAAACGCTAATTTTGCCAATCCTAAATGAAAGAGTTCTTCATGGTATTGTAGGATTAGTAAAAAGAGAGAAACTAAAACACAACTGTATGAAAGCATTTGTTTTCCCGGGTCAAGGAGCCCAGTTCGTTGGAATGGGTAAAGATCTTTACGAAAATTCCGCCATAGCAAAGCAGCTATTTGATCAAGCTAACCAAATTCTTGGTTTTAGCATTACCGATCTGATGTTCTCCGGAACAGATGAAGATTTACGTCAAACAAAGGTTACTCAACCCGCCATATTTATTCATTCCGTAATATTAGCTAAGGTTTTAGGCGATAAGTTTACCCCGCAAATGGTGGCAGGACACTCACTAGGCGAGTTCTCTGCATTGGTTGCCAACTCTACCCTATCATTTGAAAATGGGCTTACGCTGGTCCTAAAACGTGCGTTGGCTATGCAAAAGGCTTGCGAACTAGAGGAATCGACCATGGCAGCTATTCTTGGCCTCGATGACGAAGTGGTAGAGAAGGTATGTGCCGGCATTGCCGATGTGGTTGTGCCTGCAAACTACAACAGCCCCGGACAGCTAGTTATTTCCGGCAGCATGAGAGGCATTGAGATTGCCTGCGAAAAACTGAAAGAGGCCGGAGCAAAACGTGCACTCCCGCTAAAGGTTGGTGGTGCTTTCCATAGCCCACTAATGGAGCCTGCAAAGCTTGAATTGGCCTTGGCCATAGAAGCAACCCCCTTCTCCACGCCTATCTGTCCTATCTATCAAAATGTAGATGGAAAGCCCTGTACCAATCCTGACCAAATAAAGAAAAATCTGATTGCACAGCTTACCTCTCCGGTGCGTTGGACCCAGATAATGCACAACATGATAGCTGATGGAGCCACCAGCTTTACTGAGCTTGGCCCCGGAAACGTTTTGCAAGGTCTTATTAAAAAAGTTGATCGCGATATGGAGGTTACAAGCATTCAAAGCCTTTAAAATATCTACAACACAAAAAGCCTTTTGCCTTTGCAAAGGGCTTTTTTGTTAAAAAAAAGTCTGAATTACGCCGCTATTTGCTGCATATGCCTTACCTTTACTTTACCCTAAACCCATACCATATAGATGAAAAAAGTTGGAACAGTTTTACTAATTTCCCTTTATACATGGTGCGCTAATCCTCTTTTTGCCCAAAGCAAAGAGGAATTCGAAAAGATTTTTTTAAAAGAAACCGAAGGTAGTGCCAACATGGTTGATATAGCTAACTTTAAGCATATTGAAAAGCTCAGCTACTACCCCGACACATTACCTTCCTGGTTTTTCGCCTCAAAAGTCCCCTCGGCAAACATGGTTTACGCAGTGGGTATATCCGACCCTGACCTCCCTTTGGAGGAGGCTGCCAACCAAGCAATTTCCCGAGGAAAAGCATTAGCAGCACTTTTTAGCAATGCTCAAATTCAGTTTTATAGAGACGTGTATTCCCTTGAGTATTCCGAAGGGCCATACACTAAATTCAACCAGCGTTTTGACACATACTTCAAGCTTTTTGCATCAATTGCTTCAAATGATTCATGCTTCAGCGTCGAACAGCTACATACGACCCGGTACAATGAGGTTTTGGCTCTAGTTAGGTATGCTCCAAAGAACCCTGGCAGCGCCTCTACGCACAACCTGCAAATATCCTCCGAAGGGACAGCCTTTTACATTGAAGTTCAACAAGATGATGTTTTTGAACCGCAGGGAGAGTACGAGCTTATTTCCAATTTTTATGAGCCCAACAGTACGTATGAGCGTATGCATTTTACCTATCGGGAAAAAGGGAATAGAACGCTCTCCATATCAGAGTACGCGGGTAAATCGCATTCATTCCCTTTATATCCATACCGCTACGCAAACCTGGAATGGCAACAAAACACACCTCCCTTAGTAAGCTATAATGGGCTGTGGAGTATGTACATTAAAGATTTGTTGCTAAAGCTGGCCCTAGAGCTGGAGCAAAACTCAATAAAAATCAAAACATTTGACGAACATTATGATAGCCAAATGAGATCTCTGTCGCGAGAAATTGCCATTAAAAAAAGTAAACTGGTAATAAGTGGCATTGAATTTGGAGACGACAGAGTGATCTTTCACATCGACTTTAATGACCCTATATAATCCTACTGTTAATCAATTACATCACAAACATACTACGGCCATGAAAACACTTAAATTTCTGATGCTCTTAGCCCTATCAGCTATGCTAACGGTAAGTTCAGGGGTAACCGCCCAAGAGTTCAAAGATATTACCACTAAGCAGCTTGGCACCAACATTACCATTGAATACGCCATTGTAGGAGAGCAGATAGGGCAAGTTTTTAATGTAGAACCCTCCTTCTCTGTGGATGGCGGTAGAACCTTCAAGGCGATGCGAACGGTAGTAGGTAATGTGGGCAGTTCTGTTTATGGAGGTAAGAATCAGATCATCATTTGGGATGTTCTAAAGGATATACCCGAACTTAAGGGAGAGGCTATCCTTAAGCTTAACGCATCTTCGCAAGCGACCAAACCCCTCGAAGACGATTTTAGCCAAATGCTTTTTAAGCTGATCAGCTTACATAAAGCGGGAAATAACCAGCTGGAACTTTTGCTGGACATTACCAATAAAGGAGCGGCACGCGATTTAAAGCTCATCAACGGGCTAATTACCATTACCGATTTCAAAAAACAGAACTATGACGCTCAGCGGGGTAAACTGGGTGATATCTTAGGATCTCAACGCTACTCAACCCCTCAAAAAACCATTCAACCCGAAGAAACAGTAAGAGCCTCATTTACTTTCGACTACATCCCTGAGGATCTGGACAGGGTAATGAAGTTGAGCATTGGTGCCGAAATTTTAACATTCTCCAAGTTTGGCTTGGACAACCTGGAAATTAGCTCTTTGCAGTTTCAGGATTTCCCAGTTTCTGCGCAATCAACCTCATCCATAATCACCACAACATCCAAACGGATTGAGGGTACAGTAGCCGGCACCTTTAATATAACCAAACCGGTTGTACAAGCTCAAAAGGGAGACAAAGATGCCCCTATGGTTTCCATCTTGCAACCCGAAGGAGTTTCGCTTTTGGGTACCGAAATGTCAAGAGGCAGACCCTATGCCCAATCTTCAATTGGGCTTGATGACCGAAGGCTCAGATCGGTAAACCCACAGGGTGCCATTGTAGTTGACAACCATATGCTTTTTATCCAAGGCACTGCTACAGATCAGAGCGGAATTTTTGAGGTAACCGTTAATGGACAAAACGCAACACTTAGAGGCAACAGTATATTCGAAACAACCATTGCCCTGAAAAAAGGTCGGAATGAAATTGTAATTAGGGCTATGGATATTTTTGAGAATAGCATTGAACGTAAGTTTGTTGTTATTCGGAAGGAAGAGCAGACCTCCAAATCCGTATCCGATACCGAGGAGATGGACCTAATTTTTGATGCTCAAAGAGCTCCAAAGTACTATGCCCTGATTGTAGGCGTAAACGAGTACCCGGACCCAAGCATTGCTTCGCTAAAGAATCCTGTTAAAGATGCAGCGATGCTGGCTAAGGTACTTACCGAAAAATATAGCTTTGATGTACAAGATGTGACATTCCTGAAAAATCCCACACGTGGGCAATTTATTGATGAGCTGGATAAGATGACACGTAAGGTTGGCAAAAATGATAACCTCCTTATTTTCTATGCCGGGCATGGGTATTTTGACAGCGAAACCGAGTTTGGCTACTGGTTACCCTCCGATGCATCGGCATCGAGCACCGGAAATTGGCTGGCCAACAGCCAACTGAAGGATTATGTGGCAGCCATTAAAGGAAAGCATACCCTACTTATTGCTGATGCCTGCTTTGGAGGCAGCATTTTTAAAACCCGAAAGGCATTTTCCGATGCAACGGATAATATAGATAAGGTGTACGATCGTAAAAGCAGGAAAGCTATGACTAGCGGAGCGCTAACCGAAGTGCCCGACGAGAGCATTTTCATTAAGCATTTGGTTAAAAGGCTAGAAGAGAATACCCTCGATTACCTCTCTGCCGAAGAGCTCTTTAGCAGCTTTAAGATTGCTGTAATGAGCACAAGCCCAACAGTTCCACAATTTGGGAACATTAAAGATACAGGCGATGAGGGTGGCGATTTCATCTTTGTAAGAAAATAGCCAAAACCATCCGTTTTTATCAAAGGGGCCTAGGCCCCTTTTTTAGTACCCAAAAACTCAATGGTTAATTAGGCAGTTTAACCGAATAACTTTAATTTTGTTGTACACCTAAATATAGTGCTATGAGAATTTTTACACTTTCATTTTTAACCCTGCTTCTCACATTCAATTATAGTTCCGGTTTCTGTCAGGAACAAACAAAACTTGAACGCTTAGCCGAAAGGGTTAAGCTTGCACAACAAAAGGTTGATATGGCTGATGCCCAAGTAGCCTCTGCCGACAGCATTATAGCAGAGGGTTACAAAATGGCCCGAAAAGCCGAAGATGAACTTAAGGTTTTGGCCCAGGATAGGCGAATTATCGAAAGGGATTATTTTAATGCCAAGAAACCCGTTGAAAGGCAACTCCGCTCAAAGGATAAGGAAGAGGTTAAGCAAGCCAAAGAGGACCTGAAAGAGGTTGAAAATGCCAATAAAGAGTCAATGCAGGTTTGGAATCAACAGTACAAGCTGCTCATAAAGGAGTATGACAAGGGGAATAATATTGTTAAAAAAGGAAAATCGAACCTAAAAAAAGCCAAGGAGCGCAAAAAGGAGGCTGAGAAAAACCTAAAAGATGCCGAGAAGAATTATGCCCAGTCCGAAAAAGAACCCCAAGCCTAACTCACAACTCTAATTCACTTTTGCAGAGGGCAGCTCAACGATAAACGTAGCGCCCTCTTTTGGTTTGTTCTCAAACCAAATCTTTCCGCCTATTACCTCTACGATATTTTTGCTAATGGCTAGACCCAAGCCTGTTCCTCCCGACTTGGTCGTAAAATTAGGATCAAAGATTTTTCCTTCAAGTTCATTGGCAATCCCGCTACCATTATCGCCAATGGCTACCCTAATCCAGTCGTCTTCTTGTAACAACGTTACAACAATTAGTCCCCCTTCATCTCTTCCTATGGCCTGAACGGCATTTTTGAGCAGATTGACAAATACTCTTAACAGCTGTTCCCTATCGGCATAAATCGGGTAGGGTTGACTAAAATCGCCTTCTTTTACCAGTTCAACATTTGGGTATGCAGAGAAAAGGGTTATGCTCTCATTTAAAAGATCCGTCAAGCTGATATTGGCAAATTGCCCTACGGGCATTTTTGCAAAGTTGGAAAACTCTGAGGCAATTCCGCTCAGCGAATCTATTTGCTCACTCAAAGTGTTCGAGAATCGGTTAAACATCGCATCCCAGTCCGGATGACCCTCACTCTTCGCCTTTACAAGCAGCTGCAAGTTTAGCTTAATGGGAGTTAGAGGATTCTTAATTTCATGAGCAACCTGCTTGGCCATCTCGCGCCAAGCGCTTTGGCGTTGGCTTTGAGCCAGCTGTCTGGCACTTTCAGCCAGCTCAACCACCATCCTATTGTATTCATTCACCAGCTGTCCAACCTCATCCTTACCCGAATAGTCAATGGTTTCGATATGTCTGGTAATATCAATAGTACCTATACGTTGCCTAATTAGCTCCAACGGCTTAGAGATTTTATTGCTGATCACAACGGCGATAAGAATGGCTAATAGGATTAGGAATGCATAAATATTTACTAGTGCTACAATTACCGACAGCACTTCGCGAATAAACTCCCCTTGGCGAGTAAAGTAGGGCAAATTGAGGTATCCCAACTTCTGGTTTGATGCGTTTATCAACGGAGCATATGCTGATAGGTATTCCAATTTCCCAATACTCTCCGAATGAACCAACTTTGCAGCATGGTTGGCCTCCAGCTCGTGCCATGCCACAGGGTTCATCTGTCTCCCAAACAAGTTCCGCTCAAACACCTCCGGTCTCGAGGTGGCCAACAGCTCTCCATGCGTATCGTATAGGTTTATGTCCGAATGAAACACGTTGGATAGCTCAATAAGGTATGGTGTAAGGTAGTGCTGATCCTCATAGCGCAACATATCGTGTGGGAGCACATTATTCTCCATATCCACCATGACCGAAACCAACTTCTCGTTGAGACTATCTAAATTTTTACGCTCAAAACTTTTTACGCTAAAAGTAATGGTTACCGTACCCACCATAATTAACGAAAGAAAGAGGACATAAACCATAGTAAACCGTATACGATTTTTAAAGCTGGGCATGGAGTTCTGCTTTAGATTAGATACTCTGCCCAATGCAAACCATGCCGTAATAGAAAGGTAAAAAAACAGGAATACCCATGTAAATGAAGCGGTTACATTAAACATATTCACATTAGGTCTTGATAGGACTATAGTTGTTCCGGCACCATCATCATATACGAGATGGTTGTATCCCTCAAAGCTAGAAATAGCATACCTATCGTCAGGGTTAACTTTCAAGGTGTTTCGCAGCGGATAGCTGTAACTGCCGGTAAAAGCAATCAGGTCTCCCTGAAAATATTTAGCCGACGAGTACTCTCCTGTCTGTCTCTTTGCGGTCACATTCTTGTCAATTAACAGCTCCGGATAACCAAGCAGCTCTTTGCTGAGCTTTGAATCCAGCTCCATGTAGATACACGCTTCCGATCCATCCTCCAAAACATATTCAAGCATCCCTAGGTAGCTAATCCTTCCATTCTGATTGTTCAGATAGTAAAAGCTAGAGCCCGGAATCCTAATCCCATACTCATTGAGCATATCCTCAAAAAAGTCGTAACATAATAGCACCTGCTGCGAGTTCTCGACATGTAGCTTTGAAGTGGAAAGGCAAGCGGTCAGCTGAAAATCATATTTGCTAAAGTAACCTGATAAATAGGCTTCGTTGATATACTCATTAAGCCGAACCTCATTTCCCTCTATCTTATCCAATAGCTCCTTAACGGTTGCATCGGTAACTATAAGCCGACCAAGCTGCGGGAAATTCACTTCGGCAATTGGGTCTCGCTCATTGGCAAGGTTTATGGCCAAAAGCTGCCTTATCTCCTTATCTTTTTGGGAAGCATTATACGAAACGCTCCACACAGAGAATATGGAGAGCAGCAGTATAAACAGCAAGAAAACATAGGTGTGGCTAATACTGGTTTTAGGCTTATAGTGCACAAACAGCAGGGCAAAAACCACCATTAAAAGTAATCCGTAAAAATCCCACTGCCGAGTAAAGGCTAAGTTTAAAACAAAGAGAATCACAATGATGGAGAGCCAAAGCCAGAACAGCTGAGCCCGACTTTTGTGGCTGAACGAATTGCGCGCTACCATAGCAAAAAGCGCTGCGGTAGCATAAAATAGCGAAATAATGATATACTCCACAAGAGAGAAAACGGAGAGATTAAAAATCTTAAACGCCTCAAGGGTTACCGTTGAGTTGAGAACTAGACCCGCAATAAGTTTACCCGATATTAAAAACAGACCAAAAGAGAGCAGGCTGAATATTAGCCCTAATACAAACTTTAACCTTGATTTCTCGACTGAGATTAAAGGCTTGTATGCGTATGCGGCTACCATAAAAAGAATTACTGCATTAAGCAGTAGATCGCCTACCGAGGGTGCAAACCAGCCGAGGGCAAAAATTTCGGGTTTAAACAGCAACCAATTCCCCTTGTGAAGAATTGGCCAATATAGTGATGCCAACCTGATCCCAAAAAGTAGTGCCGTAAGCAATGCCGAAGCAAGCAATCCCTTTTTACGAATGGCAGGGTGCAAAAAAAGCACAAAAATGACCGCGAATAGGCTTACAAAACCAATCCACGATAAAACAGCTTTAAAATTTATCAACCGGCTGCTAAAATCCTGCGGGATATGAGAGAGATAGAATACCGGAACAACACCATAAAGCGAAATGGGGAATGAACCCTGCACCGCCAAGGGGGAAATGCTGTACCCTTTAAGAAAACTCAACGAAGGATGAAAAGAATTTTCTAAAAACCGATTCTCGTAAGGATAGCAGTACTTAACCTTAACCAGTGCCAATGCCTTGATGCTATCCATCCAATAGGATGTACACCACACATTTTGAACCTTCACTAACCTATCCGAATGCTCGGGAACCTCACTAATATCCATACTTTCTGACCAGAACACTAGCGAATCGTGCTGGAAGAGAAATATGGCAACACCCTCATTTTGCAATGATTTGCCCAACGATTGGGATAGCAGTTCAAAGGGCAACTTCCCTTTCACCAATGCATCAGCCAACTGTTTCGTAAATCCAATCCCTTTGTCGGTCCTGTGCTTAAGCACATCAACAGCTCGGCTAATTTGCGGAGGGCTTGCCAAACGCTTGGTGACAATTTTTTCTGCAAAGGGAAGGGTTGCAAATGAGGCTGCAGCGCCTAACAGCCACACAAGTAATACAATAAAATATCTTCGGTGTTTCACTGGATGCTCAGGTTAGGTATGGCTCAGTACGGCTGATGGTATAGCAAAAACTGCACCAAACCGATGGATTTTTGTTTACCGTTACTCATGATGATAGGGTTCACCTTTTATTATGGTCATGCATCTATAGAGCTGCTCCAGCAAGAACACCCTAACCATTTGATGGGAGAATGTCAGCTTGGATAAAGCAATCATTCCTACAGCTCTAGATTTAACCAAAGGGGTAACCCCGTAAGCCCCACCAATCACCAGCACCAACTCTTTTGCACCTGAAACCATGCGTATCTGCATAAATGAAGCCAACTCCATGGAGGTATATTCCTTACCCAGCTCATCCAGCAGAAAAAAATCGGAACTCCCAATGGCTGTCAACAGCAACTCTTCTTCTCGTTTCATTAGCTGCTCTGCAGCTAAATTTTTATTCGCCTTCAGGTCTGGAATAACCTGCAGCTCCGTTTTCAAATATCGCTGCAATCGCTTCAGATACTCTTCCACGCCCTGCTCAATAAACCCTCGGTTGGTTTTACCAACCACAATAACTCGAATTCTCAAAGCTAATACTCTATTTTTTTTGATTACACCTGCTGTTTCACTCCAACGCCGTTCAATAATTTGCAATGTACCGCACCCCTTATTTGACTTTCTAAGATATCCTAACTATTTTTACTTTCTATAAAAGGGTATTAGAATCACATGTTAGTTGGCCAATTTCAGCTCTCACCCGTTGCATAGGGCACGCATTTTGTATAGTACTAAGGATTGCTAACCATAGGAAACAAAGCAAATATACTAATAATGAGAATAAAACATATAGCCATAGTTGTTGTAGCTCTTTTTGCTACGTTTACTGCGCTCTCTTTGCCCCAAGAGTCTAACGAACCAATCCACACCATAACAACAGCATTTCAAAAAGGTAGTGCATCAGAAGTAGCCAAACATTTTAGTCCCACCATTGAAATGATGCTATTTGAGCAAGAGAATATGTACAGCAAATCGCAAGCTGAACTTTTACTGAAAGACTTTTTTAGTAAGCACAAACCTTCCTCTTTCAAAATAAATCACCAAGGGGCCAAAGGGAATACCAGCTTTGCCATTGGTACACTGTTAACCTCCTCTGGTGCGTATAGGGTTTCCATATTCCTAAAAAAAGAGTCTGCAAATACCCTTATTCATCAGCTCAGAATTGAGCCCAGCGAATAACCCCTAACACTACTTAACCATTTTAATTTATGTTGATAGAAAAACTTCTTGAGCTGGCAATACTTGAGGATATTGGCGATGGAGACCATTCATCGTTATCGTGTATCCCCCATGCAGCCCAAGGTACTGTTCAGCTTATGGTAAAGCAAGAAGGCATTATTGCAGGAATTGATATTGCCAAAAGAGTTTATGCCAAAATTGATCCCACCGTACATTTCGAGAGTTTCATTGTCGATGGAACCAAGGTGACCTTTGGTGATATTGCATTTACTGCCCGCGGGAAAGTACACTCACTGCTCCAGGCCGAGCGCATTGTGCTTAATATTATGCAGCGAATGAGCGGAGTAGCCACCCAAACCCATCAATACGTTGAATTAATAAAAGGCACAAAAGCAAAAATATTGGATACCCGAAAAACGACTCCCGGAATGCGGGTGCTAGACAAAATGGCCGTAAAAATTGGGGGAGGTGAGAATCATCGAATGGGGCTTTACGATATGATTATGCTTAAGGATAACCACTTGGATTTTGCCGGAGGCATTGAACAGGCCATAAACCAAGCCCACGAATACCTTAGGCAAACAGGACGCAAGTTAGACATTGAGATTGAAACCAGAAACTTGGATGAGATCAAACAGGCAATGAGCGTGGGCGGCATAAAAAGGATTATGCTGGACAATTTTACACCCCAACAAACCGCCGAAGCCGTTAAGCTCATCAATGGGCAATTCGAAACCGAATCGTCCGGAGGGATTACCAAAGAGACCATAAGAGCATATGCCGAGGCGGGGGTTGACTTTATCTCTGTGGGTGCGCTTACGCACCAAATCCAAAGCCTCGACATGAACCTAAAAAAGGTATAACCTCTTTTAGGGCACTAGCATAAGCGATTTTTCTCAAATGCATTTCCAAAGGGAATAGTGGTGCGGAAACATGGTTTTTCTGCTAAAAAAAATGAGCCCTAATCAAACTTTAGCTATCGGTTAACTGTTATGATTATTAGCATTTGAGGGTTAAAATGTAAAGAAACCGGAAATATGAAAAACCGAGATTTATCACAAATAAGAACAGACTATAATCTTAGCCAGCTAAGTAAAAGTTCCGTGCTGGAGAACCCCATTGACCAATTTAGGGTGTGGATGAATGAAGCCATAGAGTCAGAATGCGACGAACCCAATGCCATGACCCTGGCCACCAGCACCTTTGATGGGAAACCTTCGGCACGTGTAGTTCTGCTAAAGGAGATCAGTCCAAACGGATTTACCTTTTTTACAAACTACGATAGCTATAAAGGGAAGCAGATTTTACAAAATCCGTATGGAGCACTGGTCATGTTCTGGCCCGAACTGCAACGCCAAGTGCGGGTGGAGGGAATGATTAAAAGAACAACTGAAGCTGAATCTGATGCCTATTTCAGCTCCAGGCCCGGCAAAAGCAAAATTGGAGCATGGGCATCGCCCCAGAGTCAAGTCATAAAAAACCGGAAATATCTAGAAAGCCTTACCTCTGATTTTCGCGAAGAATTTTCGAAAAAAACCATCTCCAGACCACCCAACTGGGGTGGATATATTCTTGAACCTACCTCCATCGAATTTTGGCAAGGCAGGCCAAACAGGTTACACGACAGGTTGCTTTACACCCTTAGTAACGAGCAGTGGGTTATTGAGAGATTGGCTCCATAAACCGGTATTCATAACCCCATTCCTGACCCCCTCTTAAGGCATCATTCTGATATTCAATTTAAAGGCATGCAATCAGCGCATGCCTTTTTGGCATTGTTAATAACTATAAGAAATTGTGCACTTCTTCAACTTGCAAAACTTGGAGCAAATAGGCGGGTTGTTATACCTTGCCGAAGCAAAGAAATACGGTTGAAAAAAACCTACACCCTTTTTTTTCAACCATATAGATTTTTCACTTTTAATTAAACCTAAAAATAAATTGACCTAAAATGAATCAGGGGGAAATATTTTTTGTGAACCAAACCAAAGAAAAAGAAAAAGTATACTCTTTTGAAGAGGCCATGGCTGCCACTACAGTATATTTCAAAGGAGATGAAATGGCCGCAAAGGTTTGGGTTAGCAAATATGCGCTAAAAGACAGCTTTGGGAATATCTACGAACAATCACCCAATGATATGCACCGTAGGCTTGCCAAAGAAATTGCCCGAATTGAATCCAAGTATGCAAATCCCATGAGCGAGGAGGATATATTTAACCTGCTAAAAGAGTTTAAGTATATCGTCCCTCAGGGAGGACCTATGACCGGTATTGGCAACCCTTTTCAAATTGCAAGCCTCTCGAACTGTTTTGTAATTGGTTCCAAAGGGGATGCCGACTCATATGGCGGTATTCTAAAAATTGACGAGGAGCAGGTGCAACTAATGAAGCGCCGAGGCGGCGTAGGGCATGACCTTTCGCACATCAGACCTAAGGGTAGCCCGGTACTTAATAGCGCACTTACCTCAACCGGTGTGGTTCCATTTATGGAGCGCTACTCCAATTCTACCCGCGAGGTAGCTCAGGATGGCCGTAGAGGAGCGCTTATGCTCTCCATCTCGGTAAAACATCCCGATGCCGAAAAGTTTATCGATGCTAAAATGGAATCGGGCAAGGTTACCGGAGCCAACGTATCGGTAAAAATTACCGATGAATTTATGCAGGCTGTTGTGGACGGAACCCCCTACGTTCAGCAGTACCCTGTTGATTCAGATAACCCAACCTACAGACAAGAGGTGGATGCTCGTCAGATTTGGAAAAAAATTATCCATAACGCATGGAAATCGGCTGAGCCGGGAGTCCTGTTTTGGGATACCATTACACGCGAATCGGTAGCCGACAGCTATGCCGACATGGGCTTTAAAACGGTATCGACCAACCCCTGTGGCGAAATTCCGCTTTGTCCGTACGACAGTTGCCGTCTTTTGGCTCTTAACCTATTCAGTTATGTTGAGAATCCGTTTACCCCGGAAGCCAAATTCAACTTCAGCCTGTTTAAAGAACATATTCATAGTGCCCAGAGGATAATGGACGATATTATTGATTTGGAACTGGAGAAAATTGATGCCATACAAGATAAAATTGATAGCGATCCCGAGGATGAGGAGATAAAAGCCGTTGAGCGTACCCTGTGGAGTAAAATACGCCAAAAAGCCATTCAGGGTCGCCGTACGGGTATTGGCATTACCGCCGAAGGCGATATGCTGGCAGCTCTTAACCTACAGTACGGATCGGATAACGCCATTGACTTTGCAGTGGAGGTTCACAAAACCCTTGCTGTAGAAGCTTATCGCTCATCGGTACATATGGCCAAAGAGCGTGGCCCATTCCCCGTATTTGATGCCCGCCGAGAAAAGGACAACCCCTTTATCCAAAGAATTA
>CAZKPD010000056.1:0-15026 GCA_964554585.1 uncultured Rikenellaceae bacterium | reverse complement strand
GAGAAGGGAATTCCCTTAGAGGTGTACTGCTTTTCGAGCGATAAGGCTTGGGTTAATTATGAGGGGATACAATCGGACATATTTGACCATATTTTAGCCAGTATTTCACAGTTTAATCTAAAGATTTTCCAAAATCCATCAGGCAGCGATTTTCAAAAGGCTTTGCCCGGTGCATAATGGAGGTTGTACTATTTAAAATGTATTGATAAAAAACCATTCGCATCAAAAAATACCATAACTTGAAACTGTGAACGTATTTTTAAGTGAGGCCGCTTAAATGCTATATTAATTGAAATTTTTAAAACAATACAACCATAAAAACTAAAACTTACTGCGATGAAAAAGTTTCTATCTATTCTACTCCTCTTGGCTCCATTTATGCTTTTGGCCCAAGACGACATCATTTTTTATGATAGTTTTGAGGATTACGAGGACTGGACAACTGAAAATATTGGCGATTGGACCCTATTAGATTTGGATGGAGAGGGTCAAATGGGAATTACCGGAGTTATTTTCCCGGGCAATGATACCGAGCCCTTTGCGGGTAAAATAATTAACAGCACCACAGCAGAATCCAACGTGGAAGACATTAACATTCCCGGAGTAAGGAATTACGATGCTAAAACCGGCGAAAAAGTGTTAGGAATGTTTGCTGCCCTTTTACCTCCGAACAATGATTGGATTATCTCTCCCAAAATCCAACTTAAGGATTTTGACAACGAGCTGAAGTTTAGTGTTAAAACAGCGCAAATCTCAAGCAATAATAATGAGAAGTTTAGGGTACTCATATCCACCACCAATACAAATCCCGAGAGTTTTACAATGTTTCCTCAGGTTTATGATGGTGAATATTTTACAAACTCTGAATGGACCGAATTTACTATTGATTTGGATGCGTATGCCAATCAGGAAGTATACATAGCCATCAATTACATTTCCAGCATTTATGATAATCCGCAAGCTCCCCCTCATTTACAAAAAAGGGCAACCTCTCTGCTATTAGACGATTTTACCGTATTGGGTAAAACTCAAGAAGAGAATCCTGATGAATGGGTTACCGTAAACTCAGGAACCACCTATATCCTATACGGAATGTCATTCCCTGCGGGTCAGAACGAGATTGGCTATGCCAGCGGAATGCAATATACCTGGGATGCTGCCGGAGTTATTATTAAAACCACCGACGGTGGTAATAACTGGGCGCCCATTTGGCCCACCTCCGGTTCCATTGATGGAGTGGAGGGCATTTGGTTTCTTAATGAAAATGTAGGTTTTGCCGCAGGATGGAACAACTACTTTATCAAAACTGAAGATGGCGGTCAAACTTGGACAGAGGTGAATATTGGCGGCGACTATGTGTGGTACTGGCAGGATGTGGTTTTTTGGGATGACAACAACGGGGTGGCTACCGCTATGGTAGTGGATGATGGAGAAGCCATTTTTATTACTAGTGATGGTGGGAATAGCTGGGTGCGTGCCACTTCCGGAACCCTTGCCAACATTGTTAGGGTTTGCTATGTCAACCAGAACACACTTTTTGCTGTAGGACTGATGGGTGGTGTTTACAAATCAACCGACAAAGGGCACAATTGGACTACTACACATACGCTGAGTGGCGGTTTTGTAATGGGCATTGAGTTTGCCGATGAGAACTTCGGCATTATTGGTGCCGAGGAGCGGATGTATTATACCACCAATGGCGGTGAAACATGGACAGAACACTATACCGGTTATGAGCATTTTTACGGGGTTAAAGCCTATGCCGACGGAACTGCCTACTGGGCAGGCACCGAAAGGATTTATAAAACCACAAATTATGGTCAAACCATTGCGATGGAATTTGATGGCGGGTTCAACTTTGCATCATTTTACAGGGTCCGCTCTACGGACAATGGAACCCTATTTGCCTGCGGCAGCGGCGGAACCATCGTTAAGAAAGTGGTACCACAAATTCCGCTTGTGGTAGATTTTGAGGCAGATAAAAACCCCGTTCCGCCTTATGAGCCTGTAACCTTTACCGACCTTTCCCAAGGCAACATCACCCAATGGAATTGGGTATTTGAGGGGGGGACACCGGCAACTTCAACCGAACAGCATCCTGTGGTTATTTATGAAGAATATGGCAGCTATGATGTTACCCTCACCATTAGCGATGGGGTGAATAGCGCAACCCTGACCAAAGAAGACATGATAGAGGTTGGGTGCATAAATGTTCCCATAAACAGCTTAGCCTCGTTCTCTCTTTACCCCAACCCTGCCAGCCAAACGGTGTCCATTAGCCTAAACCAAGCGCTTGAGCCAAACACTATGCTTGTAATCATCAATGCGCAAGGTCAAAGCGTATATAGCAAAGCTAACCTGAAGTGCGATACTAAAGAGGTGATTCAGGTTGAACTTCCCAAACTGCCTGCAGGGTATTACACCATAGGCATAGGGAATAGTTCTAAAGGATTCACGTACCAAAGATTAATCATTGCGCATTAGCAGTACATGCGTAATGTGAAATATATCCTCAAAGGGGCTACCACAGTTCAGGTAGCCCTTTTTTTATCTTCTAATAGGTTGTAGCCAAAGGATAAATTTTAAGTCAAAAATGTTTTTGTCCATATCGTGTCCATATACTTTGGTAAAATTAAAAAGATTTGCACCTTACCTTTGGGTTCATAATAATCACAAAATCCCAAAACAATGAAAAAATCTTATACTCTCGTATTTTTGGCACTGGTGGCATTAAGCCAACTTACCTTTGGGCAACATCATTATGCCGATTGGCATAAGCATATCAACGGGCAAGCATCGAGCTCCTTTAACAATATCCTATACGATGGAGAGAATCTTATAGCCAATGGGCATTGGTTCCTTTCCGGTGATTTTGAGGATATAGCACTTCCTTATTTCATCAGCGCTAACACCTTGCTGGTTAAGATGAGCAAGGATGGTGACATTATATGGCACACTACCGTTACCGGGGATGGCTATGAGAGCTTTTTCGATATGGCCTTTGACAGCGATAAAAACATTGTGATGGCCGGTTGGTCATCCTCCGCATCGCCCATTGAAATTAATGGTGAGGTGGTTTATACCCCCGAGTTCGAGTGGGTTCGTCGTGCCGTTGTGGCCAAATTCTCGGGCACTGATGGCAGCCTAATGTGGTATAAAACGTTTGGCCCCGATGAAGAATACCTGGCTGTAACAGCTTCGCGATTAACAGTAGACCCTTCAAATAACATTTATATTGGGGGCAATCATGATTGCACATTTAACCTTGGAGGTTTTGAACTGGAAAATACTCAAGAGTATTATGGCGAGGATATGTTTATAGCCAAGTTTGATTCCAACGGGAATCCGCTGTGGGCAGAATCTTATGATTTTGTTACAGAAGGCTATGGTGGATGGGTTTCGCCCAAATCGATGAAATTTGACAACGGGAAATTATTTGTGGCAATAGAATACTCTAAACCTCTTATAATAAATGGTGAGGAACTCCCCTATGAGGGCGATTATTATTGGCTTTCAATCCTAAAAATGGGAGCCAATAGCGGTGTAATAGAAAAAACCAAGAGCTTTGGAAGCTCCAACGGAGGACAGGGTTTTGCTCACCTTGCTTTTGATAAGGACAAAAACATTGTAATAGGTGGTTGGTTTGAGGCGGAAAACAACTCTTTAAACATAGGCGACATCTCCCTAAACGGATATGGATATCAAGACGGTTTTGTACTAAAATTTAACTCAGACTTAGATTTACTTTGGGCCAAAAATATGGGTAGCAGCTCAATTACCAGAGCATTTAACCTAAAAGTGGATGATAATAACCGAATCCATATTGGTGGAGGGTATCAATGCGAGTCTGCATTTAAGTACGATAATAATGAGGTGATTAATCCAGATCCGTCCAATAGCCTATCCAAGTTCCATCTTATCCTTAATTCCGACGCTTCTTTCCATAAGATTTTTGCAATGCATACTGCCAACGAGTATGGAATGTTTAATTACTCCGATTTTGCCGTTACTCCCGGCGATATCATTTTTTCTGTAGGCTATACACTTGACAATATAAGTTTTCAACCCGATTCATACTACTACTCGGAGCACAACGCAGCATATATCATGCGTTGGAATTTATCAGGCGGAACCAACAGTATTATTTCAATTGCTCAGGAAATGACTATCTATCCTAATCCAGCTTCAGATTTTATCAACATACGCCTAACCAATGAGATGAAAGAGGTAAGAATACTCGATATTACAGGAAGATTGGCGCAGAAAACAAACGTAAAGGGTACAGAAGTTAGCATCAACACATCCAACCTTAAAAGCGGTATTTACATAGCTCAAATATTTACCGTTGACGGAGGAATTTATGCCCAAAAAATTGTCATCCAATAGCTAAATCTCCTTGCCATAGAATGCCGCTGCCATGCAAAATCATGTCAGTGGCATTTTTTTACATTTTTTTTAGTACATTAAAGGTTTTAATCATAGCGCTTTTGTTGGGTAATACATCCGGATGATTACCCAATTTCCCGAAAGTGCTTCCTGATCGTAACATCAAAAAAAACAAGCACATGTTTCGACTACTTTTGTTTGCACTTCTTATTATTCAGCACAATTGGAATGAAGCTCCCCAATCGTCGGAACTTGATACTCAAACAACCATTAAGCATCAGATTCATGAGCTCACCAAGGCGCGGAATATCAATGAAATCAATCGTATTATCAACGAACACCCCTCACTGGATGTTGATTTTACGCTAAAGGTGCTAACCCAAAACCTTACCCTTGCACAGCAGGATTTAAATCAAAATGCGCAAGCATACACATACCTCTCACTTGGAAATTTTTGGTTTTCGCAGAGTAACCGCGTAAAAGCTTTTGACTACTATCTACAGAGTGAGCTCATCAGCCGGCAAAACAACTTCTCGTCCATTACCGGTTTGGCCATTATGAACCGCTCGGCACTTGTATTGGAACCCGAAGAACGCATTAGGCTGCTCAAGGAGGCTATACCCTTCTTCCAAGAGGAATCTGATTTGCTCAACCTGGCTAAAGCCCATTTGAATATTGGTAGTGCATATAGCAATATGGTTTTGAATTTGAGTAAACAGGCATCAGAAAACATTAACGATAGCTCTGGATACGATACGATTAATACAAAACCTAATGTTGGCTTTTTAAAGAATACCGCTTTCTTTCACCTGAAAAATGCCAATGAAATTAATAACTCACTCCAGCATAATGAGATTTTTGCATCACTCAATGTGAACTATGCCCAATGGGCTGAATTTGAGAATGACCTAGCTGCTGCGGAAGAGTTCTACAACACAGCTTTAAGATACTTTTCGAAGGCAGGCGTAATTAGAGGACAGGTATATGTTACTCTGCAGGTAGCAAAAATAAAGTACCAACAAAAAAAGTATGCCCAAGCTCTAAACCTGCTTAGGCAGATAGAGCAAACAGCAATAAGTTTCAGCATAAACAACTACCTAGTGGGTATTTATGAGCTAATGGTAGCTATATATGAAGAGATAGGTAATTATAAACAAGCCTTAGAGTATCAGAAAATATATACCTCCAGCTGGACAAAATACAACGAGTTGGTTAGCCATGATAAAATTCATGCGTTAAATCTAGAGTACACTTTGCTGGATCAGAACAGAAAAATAGATGTGCTCAATAAAGATAAAAAGATTGACCGACTTCTTCTTCTTCTTATCGCCTTATCAACTCTGCTCATCATCCTTTTTAGCGTTACAATCTTTATGCGCAAACAGCGAAGGATTGAAGCGTATAAAAAATCCATTGAGGAAACTGAAAAACTCAACAGAATACAAAAATCACTGATGGAGAGCCGACTAAACAACCAAAAACTCCAAAAGGAGCTACTAGAAGCAAAGGTTCAATCCCGCTCAGAGAACCTTATCCAATTCTCTAATCAGGTCCAAAAGCTGGAAAGTTTCATTGAGAACTTCACCTCAGAGATTAAAACCTTTCTTGTCGGAGGGCAGGACGAAAAATGGATCAGCAAGTTTAACTCGCTGAAACACCCTCTTACCCAAATTGTACAGGAACAAAAAAACCTCAAAGAGATTAGCATTTTAAGCGAACAGGCCAACCAAGACTTTTTCTTTTATCTTGAACAAAAGTACGGCACCATCAATAAGAGTGATAAGAAACTGCTCTCGTTACTTATCTTAGACATGAACTCTAAGGAGATCAGCGAATACTTTAACATTAGCATTGAGAGCGTTAACAAAAAACGCTATAGACTCCGCAAAAAGTTGGATATTCCAAAAGGCAATAGTTTTATCGATTTTTATAAGGAAACACTTCCCTTATCCTAACAGGCAAAATTGTTCCATTGTTTTTTACTCAACCTCAACCTTTTTCAATTTCCAATGTTATGTTTAATGAATTAAAAAACATAAACATTAAGGCAAGAAATGAGTAGAATTGAAATTCAACTGCCCGCCATGGGCGAAGGCATTATAGAGGCAACCATTACCCGCTGGCTTGTGGCCGTGGGTGATAAGGTAGAGATTGACCAATCGTTAGTTGAGATTGCAACAGATAAAGTAGATTCTGAAATCCCTTCACCCCATGCCGGTACGGTGCATGAGCTGCTGTTTAAAGAGGGCGATGTTCCTCAGGTGGGGCAGATTATAGCAATTATCGAAACCGACCAAGTGGTTGAGCAGCCCCAACAAGCTGCGGGAGCCGCAAAAACACACCACTCAGAACTTATTATTGAAGAAAAGGTTAAACCTACTCTCCCTGAATCGAAAGCCGTTGAACCAGAAGCACATCTCGAAAGCGGTGTTTACCTTAGCCCCTTGGTTCAATCCATCGCCAAAAAAGAGGGCATTACCCATAAGGAGCTTAGCTCCATTAAAGGAACCGGACTTAATAACCGGATTACCCGCGATGATATACTTGCCTACATTGAGCATAGAAATACGATTATAGAAAGGCCCAAAACCTCTCAAGCCCAACCACAGGCTCAACCTCAAGCTGTAAGCTCACCATCCGATAATGTGGAGATTGTGGAAATGGACCGCATGCGTAAGCTTATTGCAGACCATATGGTCATGTCCAAGCAGACCTCTGCACACGTAACCTCCTTTATTGAGGTGGATGTAACCAATCTGGTTAGCTGGAGAGAAAGAGAAAAGGATGAATTCCAAAAGCGCGAAGGCCAAAAGCTTACGCTCACCCATATATTCGTTGAGGCTGCCGTTAAAGCCCTTAAGCAGTACCCAAACATCAACGCATCGGTTGATGGCGACAAGATTATTCTGAAAAAGAGCATTAACATGGGGATTGCCACTGCACTACCCAACGGAAACCTTATCGTTCCTGTGGTTGCCAATGCGCAAAACCTTAACCTTTCAGGTTTGGCACAGCAAATTAACGACCTTGCCGGAAGGGCCAGAGTGAATAAGCTGCAACCCCACGAGATTCAGGGAGGAACTTTTACCATTACCAACCTAGGAATGTTTGATACCCTAACCGGTACACCCATCATCAATCAGCCCCAAGTGGCTATTCTGGCGGTGGGGTCTATTAAGAAAAGGGTTGTGGTAATAGAATCGGCGCAGGGCGACTCCATTGGGATCAGGCAAATGGCTATCCTTTCGCTTTCGTATGACCATCGAATTGTGGATGGTGCATTGGGCGGGATGTTCCTGAAAACCCTGAAAGAGCTGCTAGAAAACTACTAGCCTAAACTTTTCATACTTTCTTTTGTCAACAAGCAGCCATTGTGCTGCTTGTTGATTTTAATGCCATAGATTTAACAACCTTTTCTTTGCAGAAACAGCTAAATTTCTTTTCTTTGATTAGAAATTAGACCAATTCTTGGTACTCGAGAAAACGACCAAAAGAACACTAACCAAAAGCAAAACAAACGTAACGTGCGATACTTTTTCACCATACTATTATCACTCACTGTACTTGGCGCTTTCGCACAGCGAACCTCATACTTCAGAAGGCAATTTGTTGATGCTGAGTACTATCTGCTCTACGAGGATTATAAGGATGCGCTACCGTTATACCTAGAGCTTCATGCCGCATTCCCAAATAATGCCAACATCTCGTATAGAGTAGGCCAATGCTATATGGGCATACCCAACGAAAAGGGAAAGGCTATCCCATTCTTCGAAAAAGCAACAAAAGGGATTACCAACTCCTATAAGGAAGGTTTTTTTACTGAAACCAAAGCACCCATTGAGGCCTACTTTTATCTAGGACAGGCATTTCGAATTTCTCAAGAGTTTGAAAATGCGGTAAACGCATTTGAAAAATATAGGGGGCTGATTGCCGATAATCCTGATGGTCAAGAAAACAAGCAAAAAGTAAAGCGGGAGCTGGAGGCCATTGAATACGCCAAAGAGCAAATTAAAAATCCGGTTAACATAAGCTTTACCCCCGTTAGCAATGCGGTAAACACCCAATTCTCCGAAATGAATCCGGTGGTATCCGCTAACAATCAAACATTGGCCTACACTACAATTCAGCAATTTTACCATGCCATAATGGTAAGCACCAAACGGGCCGATGTTTGGACCCATCCCGTTCATCTAAATGCTCAGCTATTTGCCGATGGAACCATATACACCGTGGGTATTTCAGCCGATGGGAATACGCTTATCCTAGCCCGCAACGATAACGACACGTACAATTTGTATACAACCACCCGCGATACCGTAAAAAATACGTGGAGCATGTTGGCCCGACTACCCAAAGAGATTAACACCCGAAACTGGGAAAACTATGCATGCTTTAGCCCCACAGGCGATACCCTATACTACTCTAGCAATCAGCCCGGAGGTTTTGGCGGATTCGATCTTTACATGTCAACCAAAACACCCGATGGCTGGTCACAGGGCATTAACCTGGGAGCCGAGATAAATACTCCCGACGACGAAATTGCCCCATCCGTCTCGCACAACGGAAAAAAGCTCTTTTTTTCGTCCAATGGGCACACCACCATGGGAGGGTTCGATTTGTTCGTATCGGTACTAGAGCAAAGGCATTGGGCTAAGCCCAAAAACTTAGGCTCGCCCATTAACACCACCGACGACGATATCTTTTTTTCTCCCTTGGGTGATGGAACCAAAGGCTACCTTTCGCGGCCCCTTAGCCAGAATCAGGGTAACAGCGATATATACTTTATTTCCATTGATAGTTTACCTTAATAATCGGCAAAGCTTAAAGAACAAAATAGCTAACCAGCAGTTACTGATAAGTAAAGTTTAACATACCGTATGGCAGCATCTCCACACATTCATCGAAAGCCTGTATGGTACTGAAATAAAATATCACTGCTTTGGAGTTAATGGATATGCATTGGTATCAATATTTTTAATAAATTTGATTTTAGCTCACAAAACGCCTTAAGACAATGAAGTTTCGATATCTCGTTTTTCTCCTTATATGGACCCTTGGGGTACCCAAAGGGTTTGCCCAAACCCAACAAGACGTTAACAATCTGTTTAAGGATGCCAATGCCTATTTCTACTTTGAAGATTACGAGGAAGCGGTGGCCCTTTACCTCGAAGTGTATGAGCAATTCCCCGATAATCAAAACTTAGATTACCGTATTGGTTACTGCTACCTGAATATTCCCGGCCAAAAGCACAACGCCATACCCTACCTTGAACGGGCCATAGAGAACACCACCTACCGATATAAAGATAATTCTATTAAGGAAACCAAAGCGCCTGTGGAGGCGCACTTTTACTTAGGCAATGCCTACCTCATTGCCAACCGTTTTGATAAAGCCACAAGCGCATATAACACGTTTAGGAGCATCATGAAAAATGATCAAAACTATGATCTGCGCTACCTAGCTCATCAGCAGGATGCTGTGGGACGGGCAAAAACCTTTAGGAACTACCCCATCAACTTTATTCGTACCAACCTGGGTGATATTATCAACAGCAAACTTCCCAATTTCAACCCGACTATCTCGGGCGATGGAAAGACCCTTGCCTTTACCCGCAAAGAGAAGTTTTACCAGTCTATAAATATCAGCAAGAACATAAACGGACAATGGAGCCGACCGGTAAATATTACCCTCGACTTGGTAGTGGACGGAATATGCTCAACCCTTTCGTTAAACCATAATGGCACTGAGCTTTACCTGTTTAAAGACGATAGCCATGATGGCAACATTTATGTTACCAACTTTGTGAATGGTGCATGGACTCCCATGCAAAAGCTGAATGAGCACATCAATACCGAATCGTACGAAACCCATGCCAGCCTTTCGCCCGATGGCAAAACGCTGTACTTTACCAGCAATAGGCCGGGTGGCTATGGCGATCTGGATATCTATATTTCTCATAAAGATGAGAAAACCGGACAATGGGGACCTGCACAAAACCTGGGCGAAAAAATAAATAGCCCTTTCAACGAGAATTCTCCATTTGTCGCCAACGATGGAAAAACCCTATTTTTCACCTCCGACGGGCACAACACCATGGGTGGCCATGATGTATTTTTTTCACAGCTTCAAGAGGATGGATCGTGGTCGACGCCCATCAATTTGGGATATCCCATAAATACTACCGATGACGAATCCTTCTATCAACCCTTGGGATCGGGTGAAAAGGGCCTAATGTCGATTTTTGATCCCAATGGTTTTGGAACCACCGATATTGTACAATTAGAACTTTTCTTGCCCAGATACCAGCGCGGCATTGTTTCGTTTAGCGATTACCATGCACGCAAATCGGCTCTGCCCCCCACAACGCTAATTGTGGATACGGTTAACCGGCCGAAACAAGCGCTCCTATACCCGCTCAATAGGGATCAAATTGACAATTACCTCACAGATCAAAGCCAACGCACCATCTATTTTGAGGGTAAGCCATATAATGTGTATACACCCAACGAGGATGAACCGGAAATTTTGGCACTGTACGATAAGCTAATCTTTTCAAAGCTAGACGAGGAACAAAGGGCCTTAGAAGAAGCACGAAGACGCGAAGCTGAAGAGGAGTTGGCAAAAGCCCAAAAACTTACAGCCGAACAAGAATTGGCTGAGCTAAATAAGCTTAGGCTAAAATATCAGGAAGATTCATTAAGGTTAGCGCTTGAGCACAAAGCTGACCTTGCCCAAGAAAGCCTTATGGCCCAGAGAGAGCTAGAAATGCAAATGCGTTTAGACTCTTTACGTATCATTGAAGCTCAAGCAAATCAAGAAAAGTTACAGAAAGAGCTGGAGGGATTTGATGAAGGTCTGAATGAAGTGCTCAGGTACTTGGCAGCGGGAACAGTTTCGCCCAATCTGGAGCAACAGCTTGATCAGGCTTGGAATGTGGAGGATGAACTGCTCAAAACCAAACTCCGGAACCTGGCTGAAGCTGCCAAGGCCGAAGGCCAAGAAGTGGAGATGAGCCGTGTATTCACCCGTCTGCTGGATGCGGTAAACGCCAAAATTTTGGAAAGTTCCCAAGAGGATGGCAACCCCCTGACCCAAGAACAGCTTAGGGAGCAATTCCTTAAGCAGCTTGAGAGCATAATGGAACAGGCTAGCCCGGAGCTGAAGCAACTGCTGGGCGATGCCATGGAGAAACGCCCCGACATCCATTCCTTTACCCAGCTACTGGAATATCTTGCCCACGAGAGAACTAGTGAGTTTGAACCCGTTGCAGAGGAATTCCTCACCCTTATGGCCCAAGCTGGTATCACAGCATTTCTGGCATTGCCACCAGAACTCAGAGACATAGAGCAACAGCTAATAGATCAGAAAGAAAAATCTGAGCTATTCAAAATCCTCGAGTCGCTTGCAAAAGGAACCGTTTCAGATGACCTCATTCAACAAATGAATCAGGAGTGGGATGTGAGCCCCGACCAGCTAAATTCTCAAGTGAACAATCTTGCATCAGCAGCCAAATCATATAACCAAGAGGCCCCGCTGAGCCGCGTCTTTACCCGCCTGATGGATGGCGTAAGCGCCAAAAAACTGGATAGCAAAAAGCGTGGAGATAAGCCCGTAACCCAAGAACAGCTTAAGAAAGAGTTTTTGACCCAGCTTAAAAAGATTAGGAATCAAGCAGGACCCGAGCTAAACCAGCTACTGGATAATGCCATGGAAAAACGAGGGGATATCCAATCGTTTACCCGATTGTTAGACTATCTCACCAAGCAGAGCGCTCAAGAATTTAAACCCGTTGCAGGGGAGTTTTTAACCCTTATGGCCAAAGAGGGCATAACAGGGTTCTATGCATTGCCGCCGCACTACAGAAATCTGGATGCCTTTAATGACCAGTTGAATCTGTATGACAAGCTCAATGAAGAGCTTATTAACCTCCTTATCTCATTGGCAGAGGGAACCCTTTCGCCACAACTTGTACAACAGCTGGATCAGCCATGGAATGTGGAGGAGGATCTGCTTAAGGAGAAACTCCACAAGCTGGATAACTCCGCTAAGGAATCTAATGAGGAAATCAAGCTGAGCGGTGTCTTTGCCCGTCTGTTGGATGCGGTGAACGCCAAAAGATTGGAGAGCACCCAAGAGGATGGAAAACCCATCACCCAAAAGCAGCTTAAAGAGGAGTTCCTCAGCCGACTACAAAAAATTAGAGAAAAGGCCGGCCCTGAGCTGAATCAGCTTCTTGGCGATGCCATTGAGAAACGCCCCGACATCCAATCCTTTGCCCAGCTAGTGGATTACCTCACCAGGGAGAGGAGCGACGAGTTTGAACCCGTTGCAGAGGAATTCTTTGCGCTCTTGGCGCAAGAAGGTATCACAGGATTCTTTGCACTGCCGAAAGAGTTCAGGGATTTGGACGAGCTTATTGAGCAGCAGAAACAGCGTGATGCCATGGAAAGAGAGCTGTTCGAAATCCTCAGTTCGTTAGCTCAGGGAACCGTTTCACCCCAGCTAATCCAAAAGATGGATCAGCAGTGGAATGTGAACTCAGACCTGCTTAAGGTTAAGCTGAACAGCTTGGCAAATGCCGCAAAAGATTCCCATGAGGAGGCCCAGCTGAGCCACGTTTTCACCCGTTTGCTGGATGCGGTAAATGCCAAGAGGATTGAAACTTCGAAACGTCAGCCTCGCTCAGTAATCAAATCAAAAACCGATGAGGAGTTCTTTTTCCGCCTACAGAATATTAGGCGGAAAGCCAGCCCTGAGCTCACCCTATTACTCGACGAAACCATTTTGGACCAACCTCAGATCTCGTCCTTTACCGCGCTTTTAGACTATCTGCTAAAAGAAAAAACTGATGAGTTTTTACCTCTTCTCAACGAATTCTTAAGGCTTGTGGCCGAAGAGAGCTTAAACGGTTACTATTCGCTATCGGCGCAGCATAGGCACGAGCTATACAGTGCGCTTACCCATAAAAATAAAGCGCTTACGGGTGTGGTTATCACCTCTGCGATTGCCCTATTGGGGTTGATTATTCTGCTGATTTTCATGAAACGAAGAAAGAATAAGGAGGAAGAGTAGTCTGCCAACCCAAACAGGTATGAAAAACAGCAAACTCATTATCTACGGCATACTAATTACCGTAGCCATTTTTGGGATTTCGAACTTTGTAGGGAAAGTATTTCCGCTGAATCATCCTTTTTTGCCTTACACATTTCTGAGCCATTCCGTAATGCTAATTCTTTCGATATTAGCAATCCTAGTAGTTCGCAACAGAATTGGTTTCCGGCTGAGGATCCCCAGTTTTAAATCCATATGGAAACCCATACTTTTTGCTCTGCTAGCTACAATAGTCATAAATATTTCTATGACCATTCTTTCGCAACCAGTTGGTGGCGGAGCCGAACAGCATCCTGCTTTTAATGTGATGAATCCTTGGCAAATACTCATTTTTGTCTTTTTCTATGCCAGCCTTGCCGAGGAAATGCTCTTTCGCGGATTTCTGCTCAATACGCTCAAACCCATTCAGCACATAGGAATTCGAATCTTTAAGCGCAAGCTGAGCTTATCGGTTATGGTTAGCGCCATTGCTTTTGGGCTGGCACATCTTATCCTTTTGTATTTTAATGTTTCGGGATTGTTTGTGATGAGAGTAGTTGTTTTTACCCTTGTACTGGGGCTTATTGCCGGATACTACCAAGAAAAGCATGAGAATCTTGCGTATGCCATTATTGTGCATATGGCCGGAAATGCACTGGGTGTAGTGGGCGCTTTTTTATCAACCCTTAATGTGGCATAGCAACTCCATTCTTACCATACCCATTTTTTTCATACCTTTGTCACCCATGTTCTACATATTCTATATGATTAGGCATCAATCCATATCGTTAAAACCCTAGCATAACCACAAATGGCTGAATCAAACTTTGTTGATTACGTTAAAATTTATTGCCGATCGGGCAAAGGAGGCCCCGGCAGCACTCACCTTCGGAGAGAGAAGTTTGCTCCCAAAGGGGGGCCCGACGGGGGCGACGGTGGCCGTGGTGGACACATCTATATTAAGGGTAACAACCAGCTATGGACATTGATCCACCTAAAATACCAACGTCATATCTTTGCGGGCAATGGGGAATCGGGTAGTAAGAGCCGCAGTACCGGTGCCGACGGTAAGGATATGACCATTGAGGTTCCGTTGGGAACCGTTGCACTGGATGCGGATACCGGCGAAATGCTTTGTGAGATTACGGAACATGATCAAACCGAAATTCTGCTGCAGGGTGGCCGTGGCGGGCTAGGGAATTGGCACTTTAGGAGTGCCACCATGCAAACACCCCGATTTGCCCAACCCGGCGAAGAGGGAATTGAATCCCAAGTGGTGCTGGAGCTAAAAGTGCTGGCCGATATCGGATTAGTGGGTTTTCCCAATGCGGGTAAATCGACCCTACTATCAACCATAACCGAGGCAAAGCCTAAAATTGCCGATTACCCCTTTACCACCCTCACCCCCAATTTGGGCATTGTACCCTATCGCGATTTCAAATCGTTTGTTATGGCCGATATCCCCGGAATTATCGAAGGGGCCCACGCCGGTAAGGGGTTGGGAACCCGATTCCTTAGGCATATTGAGCGCAACTCCATGCTGCTGTTT
>CAZKPD010000055.1:0-15281 GCA_964554585.1 uncultured Rikenellaceae bacterium | reverse complement strand
AATGCCTAACAGGTATGGGCCAAAGTATTTGTAATCAGTAACCTAAAATTTTGTAAGGATGAAAACACATTTTTTATGCCCCAAATGCAAGGGATACCTAAGCGTTGGAAATAGGGTTGTTTTTACCGTCAAGAAAAGTAATCTTGATTTGGGTCTGCTCCTGCTCAATCCTCAGCTAGGTGATTATAGCTACGAATATCACCCTAGCATGAAAATAGATGAAGGTGAGAAGGTTGAGTTTTTTTGCCCCATGTGCGGATATGAGCTAACCCTCGAAGGGGATCACAATCTGGTTAAAATTCAGCTGCAGATTGATGAAAAAGAAACCTTTTGGGTAATTTTCTCCAAGAAAAAGGGAGAACGCTGCACCTACAAAATTGCCGACGATGGGACCAAAGAGCTCTTTGGCGAGCATGCCAATCCCAACATCGATTTTAGTAATCTTACGCTTTTTAAATAACCCGTTTTTGTAACAAAGCAATTTGTTGGGTGAATCCCACAATAACCCACGATTTTCAATGGGAAAGTGACTGCTTATGCCTAAGTTTAAGGGTTGATTGTTTGCTACGCCTTTTTCCTTCGCCTATCGCCAACACACAATAACCACGGTATGGGCTAAAAACGAAACATATTTTGTAATTTTGTGGTAGCAAAAAAGTCACTTAAATACCTACTAATATGTTTTCGGGAATTGTTGAAGAAGCCGCTAAGGTTGTTGATATCCAAAAGGAGAAAGAGAATATCCACTTTACGCTAACCTGCTCATTTGCCCATGAGCTCAAAATAGATCAGAGCGTTTCGCACAATGGCGTTTGCCTAACCGTTGTGAAAAAGAATAACGATACCTACACCGTTACAGCCATTAAGGAGACGCTGGAAAAATCGAACTTGGGATTGCTTAAAGTTGGTGATAAGGTGAACCTTGAGCGCAGCATGCGCATCGACAGCCTGTTGGACGGCCATATGGTACAGGGGCATGTTGACCAGACCGCTGTTTGCACTAAGGTGGAAGAGGCCGATGGTAGCTGGTACTTTACCTTTGAGTACGACCCCTCAAAAGGTAATATTACGGTGGAAAAGGGTTCTATCTCGGTTAATGGGGTTAGCCTAACAGTGGTAAACTCTCAGAACAACTCATTTCAGGTGGCTATTATCCCTTACACCTACGAGGTAACCAATTTCCACACCTTTAAGCCGGGTACAGTGGTAAACCTAGAGTTTGACATTGTGGGTAAGTACATCACCCGCATCCTCCAGCAGTACGTTGAAGGCGGAGCCTTGGGAAACCTGATAAAACGATAGGTTTAGACGATTTACTCCTAGTCCTCTTTTTGCTTTTGCCCCTGTTTTTCTTTGGACTGCCTTTCGTGAAAGGCCTTCCAGTTTTTGGCTAACCCTCCAATTCCGGTTTCGCGGTAAGCCACCTGGATATCTCTCCCGGTCTCGGCCATGGTTTTTACGGCCTTGTCGAATGATATCTTGTGCCCTCCATCGGACGAAAGGGCATACACCGCACAGGAGTATGCCTTGGTTGTGGCAATGGCATTGCGCTCAATGCAAGGAATTTGGACGAATCCCAGCACCGGGTCGCAGGTAAGGCCTAGGTTATGCTCCATTCCCATCTCTGCCGCATACTCAATCTGGTTGGGCGATCCGCCCAAAATTTGAGTAATGGCTGCTGCAGCCATGGCACATGCAGTTCCAATCTCACCCTGACATCCCACCTCAGCCCCCGAAATGGAAGCGTTGGTTTTTACCAGGTTGGCAATAAGCCCCGCTGTGGCCAATCCTCTTAGAATTTTGGCCTCCGTAAGATGTTCATCTCTACTGAGGTAGAAAAGGGCTGCAGGGAGTACCCCCGATGAGCCGCAGGTAGGTGCGGTTATAATGCGTCCGCCGGCCGCATTCTCTTCCGCAACAGCCAAAGCAAACGCCGACATAAGCCCCATGCTTTTTATGGTTCCCTGTTGATTAAGCGCTTTGGTGTAGTGCGATGAGGCTCTTCGGGCAAGCTTAATGGGACCGGGAAGAACCCCCTCACTATCAATTCCCCGCTTAATCGTTTCCCTCATGGTGAGCCACACATCATGTAAAAAATTCCATATATCCGGACCCTCATTATCCGCCACATACTCCCAAAGGGTTTTACCCTCCCGATTGCACCAGCTAAGGATATCGGCCATTGTGGTGTAGGGGTACACATTTTCGCTATTTAGAATGCCCGTTTCATCGCGCAGATCACCCCCGCCAATACTGTACACCTCCCAAGAGTCGATGCTTTCGCCTCCTGTTGTTAGCGCTTCAAAGCGCATCCCGTTGGGATGCAAGGGCAACTCCTCCTCATCATTCCAGATAATGGTTAAGTCATTGGGCATAAACACCTTTTTTAGCGCATTATCGGTATGGTGCCCCTTACCCGTAAGGGAAAGGCTACCAAAAAGGGTTACCCTAAAATTGTGGGTATCAGGATGACGCTCTTTAAACATGCCTGCGGCATGTACAGGCCCAATGGTGTGGCTACTGGATGGTCCATAGCCAATCTTATATATTTCGCGGATGGTTTGCATGGTATAAGAGGTTCTTATTCACCCGCAAAATTAGAGAAAGTAATTGTGATTTAGGCTAAGCAAAAAGGAGTTGTATAGCTTATAAAACAGCTATTCTATTCGGTGCCATAACGGAGGCGCTTAGCTAACTTTGAGGCAAATACAAAATCATTAAACTCCTCATTATCCGAATGTAAAACATCATCCATAGTACCCTCCCACCATTTTTTTCCTTGATAGATGAAAATGATATTATCGCCAATTCCCATTACCGAGTTCATATCATGGGTGTTGACTATGGTGGTAATATTATACTCTTGAGTAATCTCCTTAATCAGATTATCAATAACAATAGATGTTTTGGGGTCGAGTCCTGAGTTGGGTTCATCGCAGAAAAGAAATCGGGGGTTAAGGGCTATGGCCCGAGCAATGGCTACCCGCTTACGCATCCCACCGCTGAGCTCCGATGGGTATAGGTGATTAGAGTTCTCCATATCCACACGCTTAAGGCAGAAATTGACCCGCTCCAGCATCTCTTCCTTACTTTTATGGGTAAACATATCCAAAGGGTACATCACATTCTCCTCAACTGTAATGGAGTCGAACAGGGCAGAGCCCTGAAAAAGCATTCCCACATGCTGTCGAAGTTCCGTTTTCTCTTTAAACGACAAAGAGTTAAACAGGATATCCTCATAGTATATATTCCCCTTATCCACCTCAAACAGGCCCACAATGGATTTCATAAGCACCGTTTTCCCCATTCCGCTCTGACCGATAATTAGGTTGGTTTTCCCCTGCTCAAAAACAGCGCTCACATCGTTAAGCACCAGCTTATCGCCAAACGATTTGTATATGTGTTCAACGCGAATCATGACAGGAGCAGTTCGGTTAGGATAAGATTAAACAGCAGGATTACCACACTACTGTACACGACCGCTTTAGTGCTGTTTCGTCCCACTTCGAGCGATCCGCCGTTAACAGTGTAGCCATAAAAAGCCGAAACAGTAGTGATGATTATGGCAAAAATAATGGTTTTTATAATACCGTAGGTAATGTAATAGGGTTCAAAGGCATACAGAATCCCATCAATGTACTGCTGCGAGGTTAGCGCTCCCACCCAGCTGCCTACTGCCCACCCTCCTGCAATACCCACAAAAATACTCATAATGCACAAAAAGGGGTTGAACACTACGGCTGCTACCACCTTGGGCAACACAAGGTAGTTGGCTGAGTTAACACCCATTACCTCCAGCGCGTCAATCTGTTCGGTAACCCGCATGGTTCCAATCTCAGAAGCAATATTACTGCCCACCTTACCGGCCAGAATAAGCGCAACAATTGTGGATGAAAATTCCAACAGAATGCTATCACGAGCTGCAACGCCAATTAGGTAGGCCGGCAGTAACGGATTTTCGGTATTATAGGCGGTTTGAATGGTGATAACCGCACCCATAAAAGCAGAAATAATGGCCACAATCCAGATGGAGTTGAGCCCAATCTTCTCTATCTCCTTTACGGTTTCACGGTAAAAGATGCGGCCCTTATGGGGCTTTTTAAGCACCTTCCCCATAAAAAAGATGTAGTCGCCTATATTCTGTAGAAAGCGTGTTACCATAATGCCTCAAAAGTAATAAAATTTGGGGTTGAACCAACCCCCCTGAAAAAGATGATTTTTCTGTATTTACACCAATGCTATTCCAACTGGAGACAAAAGGGATGTATAAATCGTAACTTCGACCGATTCGGGGGTGTAAGGCACGAGTATCGTGAAACGTAAATCGTGAGTCGTGAAACGCAAATCTGCGAATCTGCGGTGAAACAGGTTACGGGGTGCGGGTTTCGGGTTATGGGGTTCGTGAATCGTTAAACGAGATTAGGCGAATTCCCGAATCGTTATTTGGGTTCTCGGTTTTTTGTTCTTAGTTCCTTGTTCATAGTTCTCATCTGCGAATTTGTGGATTTGCCGGCTCTGGTAGTTCTGCGTCTTAGCGCCTTAGCGGTGAAACAGGTTACAGGGTGCGTGAAACGTGAGTCGTGAAACGCAAAATCGCAACCCCGACAGCTTAAGCGTCAGTGCGATGCCTTGTTCTCAGTTCTTGGTTCTTAGTTCAAAAATCTAACTTCTAAATTCTGATTTCTGATTTTTCCTTCTTTTACCCCACAAATTCTTCACTTTATCCCAACAGATTAGGTCTTGGTAAATTAACCCTCTGTTTTTTGGTAATATGCTTATACGCTGTCCGATAATATGGGAAAAGTTACATATCTTTCGGGGTTTTTAGCCCGTTTTCGGGCTTTATATTTAGAAATTTAACATTGCACAATCACTAACATTCACACTATGTGAACGTTATGCTGTTTGGTGCAAAATTTGCTAATATGAAAGGTGCTTAATAATATTACTACGAATTAATGCCATACACTATGATACGGAGAAATCTACCCAAACCACAGCTTACTTTTGTAATTTTATTGACCCTTACTGCACTGTTTTGGAGCGGAAAAGGGTTGGGACAGGTTACTACCCAAACTTTTACTAGCGGTAACAATGCCACATATACCGTTCCTGGAGGCGTTACCACCATTATTGTGGAGGTATGGGGTGGCGGTGGCGGCGGAGGTGGCTCCAACTCAAACAACAACGGGGGCTCCGGTGGCGGTGGCGGCGGATACTCCATGGCCATATTTAATGTGGCAGGAGGGCAAACTGCAACCTACACCGTAGGAACTGGTGGTGCTGCAGGTGGTGCTGCAGGTGGTAATGGAGTGGCTGGTACTTTTTCTAATTTTATATTCGATGAAACCACCCTTCGTGCCAATGGCGGTGGAGGCGGACGAGGTAATGCAGGTGCAATAGGTGCAGGAGGGACAGCCTCGGGTGGTACAGTAAACCTTGATGGTAACAATGGAACTACGGGAGGAACACGTGGTGGCGATGGTGGCAGTTCACCCAATGGCGGTGCAGGAGGACAAGGGCGCCAAGATAATTACGGTCTGCTGGGTGGAGAGCCTGGAGGTGGTGGAGGTGGTGGAGAAAGAAATAATGGTATTTTAGGTATTGGTGCAAGCAACTACCCTGGCGGTGCCGGTGCCCGAGGGCAAATTACCATTACTGAAATTCAAACAGAAACCACCTATTATAGTTACCAGTCGGGCAACTGGAACAGCGCAAACACCTGGACTACAGACCCCTCGGGCTCATTACAGCAGAATCCCGGAATCCCTACAGCATCCAGTAGAGTAGTAATACTCAACGGAAGAACCGTAACCGTTACCACCAACAATGCCCTGTCGGCCATGCTGGAAATACAGGATGGTGCCATTCTGGATGCCCGAGCACAAACCGGGCTTAACTTTGGGTTAATCACAGGGCAAGGACGTATGCGTGCCTCAAGGGCAGATTTACCCCAAGGAAACTACGCTCTTTTTACACAAAGCGGTGGGGGAACCATTGAAATTTATGGAAATGCTTCAACCACAAATCTAAGCCTAGATATATACAACAACCTAGAGATTAACACCACCAACGCCATTAACCTTACCGGTACCACCCAAATTAATGGGAACCTTTTGGTTAGTAGGGGAACCTTAAATATTAGTAGCCCTGCCGGTTCAAGCATTACGGTTAATGGCAATATTACCGTCAACTCCGGAGCTACACTGGGTATGGGCAGTTCACCCAATACCTATGAAAGGGATCTCTATGTACTAGGGGACTTTGAGAACTACGGAACAGTTACCTTGACCGATAGAACTTCGGGGTATGCTAACCCCACAAGGGGCGTAAGGTTATACTTCATCAACGGCACCAAGGATCAGAATTTTGTAGTTAATGGCCTCACACGGTTAGACAGGCTTATTGTGGATAAGGGATCGGACGATACCTATATGCTGGATGTGAATGCCAATAATACGGGATATTTTAACTTACATGGCGATAATAGTCAAGAAGCAACTAACCAAGAATCCCCTGGCGATGTTATTAACGATAAAGCTTTAGAACTATTGGCAGGAACACTACGATTGGGTTCCAACATTTCTATTCCCAGACTGCTAACCCAAGGCTCAAATGCTAATAGACTATATACCATTGACCAAGATGCTACACTTATTCTTGATGGTGCAGATGTAGCCGTTACTGACCAAACAAACACAAGTGCAATTGTTATTTATGGTAAGCTGAAAATCATCGGTAATTCTAATTTTACCGCAACGGGAAGGCAGGGTATAATTCTTAGAGCCTATGGGGTTTTAGAGATTGGCGGTACAGCCACAGTAAATACTACTGTGGTTAGAACTTCCAGCCGTTTAGATTTGGGAACCCACCGGGGTACATTTAAAATGACGGGGGGAAATCTGACCATCTCTGGGAACAATCTCGCCACATCGCACGCATCATTTGCCCTACCCTTTTCAGACAACACATTCCAAATGAGTGGGGGCAACATTACAATCCTAAATCCATCGTATTATACAGGACAAACCAATTACAATGAAAGTTGGCTTGTATCCTCTGCAAAAGACAATATCTCCGTTACGGGAGGAAATGTAATAATTCAGGGACAAAACTACAATTCAGGGATAAATTCAACAGCACCTTTTTATAACCTAACTCTCACCCGAGGAGGAAGTTCCAACAGAACTATTCAACTTTTTGAGATTACTAGTAACAGAACAAATACTCAAGACGGTGAAACCGTGATCACTGTTCCCATAGCAAATCGTAGGGAACTGATTGTACTAAATAATTTTACCATAGATAATGGCATCACCTTCAACCCCAACAATCAGAATGTAACCGTTGGTGGCAACTTTACCCAAACTGGGACCTATACCCCAGGTACCAATACCACCACATTCAACGGGTTTAGCATTCAAACCTTTACCAATAGCGGTACCATAACAGCGGGGGGGTTATACGATATGGTATTGGACAATAGCGCCAACCTTATCGTAACCAATAACCTTACTGTACACAATAATCTAAGCATTAACCCGCAAACCACCCTGCGCGATGGTGGGCGTACCATTAGCGTGGCAGGCCAAGTACTTAATAGCGGTACACACCAAAGCGAAACCGGAGGAAGCCTTATCCTAAACGGAGCCGGAAATCAAACCATTGAAGGGGATGGATATGGTAGATTTGGTAACCTTACCCTAAACAAAAGCGGAGGGAACACTATTGCAAATGCGCACTTAGCCCTTGATGGTAACCTGCGCTTAGTGGGTAACCAAGCCCAGCTAAAAATTGGAAAGAACAGGCTATGGCTGGGCGAAAATTCGCATATCTATAGCGGGCTTACGGGAACCAGCTCTGCTCGCACCGACTTTAACGAGAACCGAATGGTGATAACGGAGGGTAACCAATCGGACTACGGTATTGAGAAGACCTGGAACAGTGCCGGAAGTTTTACCTACCCCTTTGGGGTAGAAGGGAAATACACTCCTGCACTAGTAGATATTGATGCCGGCGCAGAACCCGATGCTTGGGGAACCCTATCCCTGAATCCGGTGAATAATCCACACCCGTTGACCACAAATATTGATTACGTCCTACAGTATTACTGGAACCTGCGAAGAACCAATATGACGGGTATCCCCACGGGAAATCTAAGGCTTAGGTTTTATTATCTGCAAGCTGATGTAAAGGGCAATGAAAGCAGTTATAGTGCTGCCAGATATTTTGCGCCGGAATGGGAAATCTATACCGGTAGTGATGGGGTGGTTACTACCCTCTCCAACGAAATTTTGGTTAGAGGAAATTTACAGGATCCGCACGGACATTTCACCGCAGGTGAAGTAAGCGGATTTGGTGATGTAACCACATACTATAGCCGCGAAACAGGCAACTGGAACAATATAGCCTCATGGGCACTTGATGCCGGGGGCACCCAACCGGCCACCAATCTTCCGGGGAAATACAGCCCTGTTTTTATTCAGAACAATCACACCATTACCATCACAGACAATAATATACTTGTGGGAAGCCTTAATATTGACCAGGATGGGGTACTGGATGTGGGCACCACCACGGGTCATTTCTTTGGGTTGGTACATGAGAGTACCGTAACCGGAACCGGTAAGCTCCGCATCTCTTCCAATACGGCAACCGCAGAATTTCCCGGTGGAGACTTTGGTGAATTTTTAGGGGAAAATGGGGGTACGGTGGAGTACTACACCACCGGAACACAAGACTATACCATGCCCCGTGGTAATACACAACCCATTATTATTCTTAATGAAAGCTTTGAGAGTTCGGTACCTCCTGCCGGCTGGAGCGCTATAAACATTAATGCTAGTAACAACTGGTCTCGCTCTGCTACCCAAAGCAGAACCGGCTCTTATTCTGCTTATCATCCTGCCGGAAATAGCACTAACACCACAACCTCAATGCTTATTACTCCTGCTATTAATATGAGTGATTTGGCCTCTTACCAGCTTACCTTTTATAGATACAACTCATATCCCAGCAGATATACGTACCAAGGTATTTGGATCTCTACAACCAATGCTAATAATAGAAATCAGTTTAGCGAACTTGTGGAACTTGGCCAAGGTAATAGTAGCTGGCAACAGCATACCATCGATTTATCAGATTATGTAGGAGAGCAAACCGTTTATGTAGCTTTTGTCTATAGAAGAAGAAGTGTTGGTGGAGCTTCAGATAATGTATATATTGATGATGTTTCCATTACCAAAACAAAGGGAGGGCTAGACTATCATCACCTAGTAGTTAATCCTGATAATAATCGTACAATTACGCTACCGGGCATTGATGTTACCACATCAGGAAATACAACTATTACAGGAAACGGAACGGTTCAAACTTCATCCGAAACTGCAACAGCTCTCACAGTACAAGACAACTTACTAGTTACAACTGGGGCTACTTTTAGGATTGAAAACACCCGCCCATTCAGGTTGGAACAAAAGGGAGGAATGACTATTGAAACCGGAGGTGCTATAGGGGTTAATAACACGGGAGCTAACCAAGAGCATCGGCTTAATCTTTATAGCAATACTGTTAATAACGGTAATCTTGCCATAAGACCTGACAACAACCGAAGAGCTGATATCTATTTCCTTGGCACAGCCAACCAAACCTTTAGCGGTACGGGTACGGCTACGCTTAACCGGGTTTATGTAAATAAAGGCACCTCACAAACCCCTTTGGTTAATGTAACGGCAAGCAGTTTTGGTTTAAACAGCAGCCTATCCCAAGCACTATTTATTGAGAATGGCACCATCCGCTTTAGCGGAACAGACCTTGACCTTGCCCTTTCCTCTACCGAACAGTTTGCCATTCCGGCCACCGGTTGCCTATCGGTAAACGGCTCTACCATTACCGTGGGTAATGCCAACAATGATAGTGGCGACCTGATGCTAACCGGAAAGGTTGAGGTGCTGGACGGTATCCTCAATATAGGTTCCCAAACGGGCAATTCCAACAACGATATTGAGTATGCCACAGGGGGAAGCCCCGAGATTGTGATAGAAGGGGGTACTCTAAATGTATATGGACAGATACGCCGCTCTCCCCTTATTGCCACGGGTAACCTAAACTACCACCAGAGCGGTGGTGATGTGTACCTGCATGGCCGTAACCGTGAGATTGGACGGGCACTACTGGAGATTCTTAACGACGGGCAGTTTATTATGAGCGGTGGAGGGCTGCACCTGGTGCAGGGGGCAACCTCTGCCACGCAGGCGGGTAATACTTTTGGTGAACTCTACCTAAAACCAGCCACCCACAATGTAACAGGGGGTACCATAAATATTGGAACCTCTGCCACACCGGCAGGGAATAACCATTTTAACCTGTACCTAGGCAGTCCGGTATATAATATCACCGTAAACGGCGAAACCAATGCCAAAACCGCATACCTGCGCACCTTCCCTGCCAACCTTAAAGGGAGCCTTACCATTGATGGACCCGCCGCCTCAATTTTTAATGCAGGGGTGCTGGATGTAAATATTGGGGGGGATCTAATCAATAATAGTTCTAGTAATAATGCATTGGCCGTTTTAGTTGGTCAAATTTTAGAAATGAACGGTCAGGTTGCATTACAAACCATAAGGTCAAATGGCATATTACGCTTAAGAAACCTTATAATAAATAACTCACATCCCAACGGAATTGTAAATATTGAAGGTTCCTCTGTAACTCAAACTAGTGATGATTTAATAGTTGAAAACGGTGTGTTTATTCTCAATCGTTTCGTTTCTGTTTTGGGGAATATTGTTAATAACAATATTATAAGTTCAGGGAATAGTAACGGTTATCTTAACATTGCCGGAACAAATAATCAACAAATATCTGGTGTTGACGGTGCACTATTTGGTCATATTCGCATTAATACCCCAGCAGAACTTATTGCTCAAATTTCTTTCTCCATTAACGGTGATTTAAGATTTCTAAAGGATGGAGGTAATCTTAATATGGGTGAGCACAATCTTTCCCTGGGTGAAAATGCCACCATTACTTCAGCAGGTGAGAATCGATTTATTATTACTGACGGTACCATTGCCGACGGAGGGGTAACCAAAAGATATCCCGCTTCGGGTGGCGGCAACTTTACATTCCCCGTTGGGGTGGCCGAAAAGTACACCCCCGCAACCATTAATGTAACCAATACGGGCGGTGCTGCAGGAGCAATTACGGTTAAACCGGTTAATAAAGCCCACCCCTCCACCACCAATGAGCTGGCAGATGAGCTAAAATACTTCTGGGAGGTTACCTCCACCGGATTTGGGGCAAACCCCACCGTAAACCATACCTACCAATATGTGGAGTCGGATGTGGTGGGAATCGAAGCCCAGTATGTTAATGCTCGCTACATCGATTATACCTGGTTTAGTCAAACCGAGACTATGGATTATACAAACCATCGTATCCTTTTCACGGGCGTTAACTATATTGATGGCGACTACACCGCAGGAATCAACCAAGAGCCTAACCCAAACTTTGGTATTATCTATAAATACTACAGTAGGGTAAGCGGTAACTGGTTTACAGCTGCTAGCTGGCGTTTGGATTCTCCCACAGGACCAACGGCAACCACTGCCCCCAAAGGGAACCCCGTATTTATTCAAAGCGGTCATACCATCACTATAAACAGTAACGGTGCTTTTGCAGGCTCTGTTCGCATTGAGGAGAATGCCAAGCTGGAGGTGGGGCAAACCCTTCAGCACGATATTGGTCACCTTAGGGGTGGTGGTACCATTGCGGTTACCTCACAGGGTGGTGGTTCCTACGTGTTCCCCGGTGGTGAGTACACCGATTTTATGAGCAACCCCTCCAGTACGGTGGAGTACTCAGGAGCAGGAACATTGCCCACAAACCTAAAAACCTACCAAAATGTTAAATTTTTGGGAGCTACTACTAAAAATATTCCCGCCATTGACCTGCTTGTGCTGGGCAACCTAACCATTGATGCGGGTGTGCTCAATAACCAGAATAATAGAACCATTAGGATGGAGGGTAACTGGATAAATAATGCCGCCAACGGATTTACCTCCGGAACGGGTACGGTTATTTTCCAAGGGGCTAAGGAACAAACGCTAACCTCCACCGGTGGGGAAACATTCTACAATTTAACTATTGGCAAGAGCAATGAATCCCTTACGCTTAATAGTCCCGCTACGGTTAACAGGTTCCTCAGGCTAAACAGTGGTATTGTAAACACAACCTCCACTAATATCCTTACGGTTAATTATGCCACACCTGGTGCTATTGTGGGAGGAAATAGTAGCTCCTACGTAAACGGACCACTACGTCGAAATGTTAACTCCGGTTCCAATGCTGCTTTCCCCGTGGGTAACGATGGCAGGTATGGTAATATTGAGATTTTCCAAACCAACTCCTCGGGTAGCCAGTTCTACACGGCACAGTATTATAATCAAATGCCCGGTAACAGGGATAACCTTGCAGCACCGCTGCAGCTGGTGAGCGACAATGAGTACTGGACATTAACGGGAACAGGCAACCCGTCGGCCAATGTGCGCCTGCGTTGGGATGCCAATAGCAATATTATCCCCAATACCGCTTTGGACCGTCAAAAGCTAAGGGTTGCACGCAATGTTCCCCCTTGGACCCGCGTTGGCCAAACCGTAACCGATGGTGGTCAGACCAGCGGAACAGTGGCCACATCCACAAGGGTTAATCTTGGCAGTACACCCTCCGAGTTTACGCTGGCACTGGAGCAAACCGCATCGGCACAAATAACCAGTGGTAATGTGGCCGGCTGTAACTACGATGGATTCCTTTTCCCTGTGGAGTTCAACGTAATGGGTGATGCTCCGCTAGCAGTAATTCTCCAGGTGAATGGGGTTAACTTTAGAGCAATCTCCGGATTGTCTGAGGGAAGCCATACGGCCAACTTTACCTATACCGAGCTGTTTGCCGTTGCCGGAGCGAACGATTATGAGGTAACCATTTCATCTGTTACCGACCGCAACGGTCTATCAGGAATTATCCTAGGTTCGGGCGTTACGCTAACCCTATACCCCACTCCTGCACCCATAATCTCGGGCCCCACCTCGGTGATGACCGGCTCCACAACCAACTTCTCGGTTACACCCGTTACCGGTGATACCTACGCATGGAGTGTAAGCGCATTGGGAACCATATCGGGTAGCTCTACCGGTAGCACAGTGGCCATCAATTGGGGTGCTGCTACAGGGGTTGCCACCATAACGTTAACGCAATCTAACGCAAATTGCTATACCCCTGTTACCTACGAAGTGGATGTGCGCGACTGGCCTGTGATAACCGGCGACTTTGATGTGTGTGCCAACTCCACCGAAACCTATGCAACCAAACAGGTTGATGGGCACACATACGCATGGGTTGTTGAGGGGGGAACCATTCAGACCGGTCAAGATACATATCAAATTACTATTCAATGGAGTAATCAAACCGCAGGAAGGATAACCCTAACACAGAATGGGAACACCATTAGCCAAGATGTGGTGATAAATCCCAGTCCCACCGTATCCCTGTCCATTGCCAATGGTGGAAATATCTGTGATGGTAACGGAGCTGTGCTAACCTTTGGTAGTACGCAGGCAGGCGGAATTCCGGATTATTATCTGGAACTTGACGGGAATCCGGTTGCAGATTATAACAATCTTCCCCTACCCCGTCCCAACCCCTTTACAACCGCACCATTTGCATGGGATGCCGGAGGCAGCAACACCCATACATTTAGTGTGCTGGTAACCAACACCACCACCGGATGCCAAAGTACTGCTATTACCAGAGATGTAACCGTTTACTCCACCCCACAAAAGCCCACTGTAAATACTGCAGGCATGTGTTTTGGGGCCACAGAAAACGTTAACGTGGAGATTCCTTACAGTGAAACAGGTGTAAACTATGAGGTGTTCCGGGTTTCGGATAATCAATCCTTGGGAGGACCCCTACCAGGAAATGGTTCTACACTTCAAATTACGGTGGATATTACGGAGCCCACCACATGTTATGTACTTGCTTCTAATACACACTGTCAGGTACAATCCGATGAGTTTGATATTGACTATTTCCAATCGCCCATAATCAGCTCCCTTACCATAGATCCTGAGACCATTTGCCATGGTGAAAGTGCTGAGCTTAAGGTTGAATACGAGGTGTTTACCGCCAGCTTCTTATTTAGTGTTCTCAGTATTGATGCTGATAATGCTGAAACTCCAATTTTTAGTGGGGATGAGAATAGTGTTACTGCCACTCCTTACACTGTAACAATTAATCCCACTTGGGATTCATCGTTGGATCTACCCGGCACGGGCTATAGCTATCAGGTTATTATAACCGATGGGAATGGATGTATTGGTAAGTATGAGGATACTTTACCCACAATCACCGTTTGGAAAGTTCCGCAAACCGGCCCACCCTACCATATCCCCAATACGCATACACCGTAGGTTATGGAATAGATAACAGAAACCCTGCTCGCTTTCGGGCAGGGTTTTTTCTTAAGATTATACTGTTATTGCAATTCCTTCACTTCTTGCGTCATTGCGAACCCATACCCCTGTGCGTCATTGCGAGCGTCCTTTGCGAAGCAACCGAGCAACGTAGTTGCGAGCTCGGCGGAGCCAATCTACCAATACACAATACCTGAAAGATTACTTCGTCAGTTCGACCCTGTCGACCTTCTTCGTAATGACGCATTAAAGAGGCCCTCGTATTGACGCAATAGATTTTGACGCATTATTTTCCGGCATTGTTAACCCATACCCCTGCGCGTCATTGGGAGTTCGGCGGAGCCAATCTACCACTCCTCAATTTCCTCAAACAAATCCTTCCATTGAGGATTTTGTGATAGAATTAGGTTAATTTTCTTTTCCCGTGAGCCTGCTTTAATCTGCTTTTCCCTTGCTATTGCATCCTCAATTCGGGAAAAAACCTCAAAATAAACAAGTTTAAATAAGTTATATTTTGCTGTAAAAGAGTCAGGGTGCAGTTTATTCTTGTGTTCGTATACCCGCTTATATAAATTGGATGTAACCCCCACGTATAAGGTAGTGTTGTTACTGTTGGTCATTATATAAACGGTACCTCCTCTTTGCATGGTATTTCACATTGAAGATGCAATAATTTAAAGATTACTTCACCTCGTGCGTCATTGCGAACCCATACCCCTTTGCGTCATTGCGAATCCCGAGAAATCGGGATGAAGCAATCTACCAATACACAATACCTGAAAGATTACTTCGTCAGTTCGACCCTGTCGA
>CAZKPD010000054.1:1763-15844 GCA_964554585.1 uncultured Rikenellaceae bacterium | reverse complement strand
CCTGCATAGAGCATTACCACTACTGCATGTGGATTGACAACTTTAATCCCTTCCAGAATTTCAATCCCGTTCATGAGCGTATGCTCATCCTCGGAATCGTAAAAATGGTAACCCAAAAAAACGATGTGAATACTGTTGGGTTTAAATTTAAGGGCGGTAAGATGATCGATAAACTTTTCGCCTGTGGTAAAGGTTTGGATATTGTACTTGTATGGTTTCTCGATTGACTTTTTCAGCAAATTGGTGTAAACAGGATCGTAATCCACAATATAGATGTTGGTTGTTATGGGTGTCCTCTTCATAAAAAAGTAAACTTTAAAACACCAAGATGCGACTTGGCTGATCAATCGATAAATTACTACCTATCATACGACAATTAAAACCAAAGGTTTTGGCAGGAGCTAAATCTCCCTAGTTTTCTCCTTGAGCCAATCCTTTAGCTCGTTGTTCAGCGCAGGCGACAGCTTTTGGAACACCATTTTGTGATAACCATTTAGCCAGCTGCGCTCATCGGGGTTAAGCAGCTCAACCGCAATGGGGGTTGTGTCGATGGGACAAAGCGTAAGCGTTTCAAAATTCAGAAATTTTCCCGAGTCGGTCTCCAGCGCTTCGCGACAAAGGATGAGGTTTTCGATACGAATACCATACTTCCCTGCCCGGTATATTCCGGGCTCATTGGATTGTACCATCCCGGGCTCAATGGTTACCGGGTTTTCATTCATTCGAATGGATTGCGGCCCCTCGTGCACATTCAGAAATGCACCAATGCCGTGACCCGTCCCATGTCCGTAGTTAATGCCCCTATTCCACATGGCCTCACGGGCCAAAATATCTAGCTGACTCCCCCGCGTACCCACCGGAAAATGCGCCATGGAGAGGCGAATCATCCCTTTGAGCACAAGGGTATAATCCTCTTTCTCCTCTTGGGTAGGTTTTCCCAGATGGATGGTTCGGGTAATATCGGTGGTTCCCTGCACGTACTGCGCTCCCGAATCCACCAGCAGGAAACCCTCGGGTTTCACTGCTGATGAGCTTTGCTCTGAAGCGCTATAGTGCACAATTGCGCCATGCTCACGATAGCCCGCAATGGTGCCAAAGCTTTCCGACACAAAACCCTGTTGTGCCCCCCTACGCTCTTTCAGCATTTGCGATATGCCAAGTTCGGTAACCTTCCCTTGTGCCACCTCTGCCTCAAGTTGATGCAGGAATTGGCACATGGCCACTCCGTCTTTTATGTGGCTTTGCCGCATATTCTCAATCTCCACAGCATTTTTTACGGCCTTTAGCTTTGTGGGAATACTTACCCCTTTCACCTTTTGAACCTGCTCGGGAATTTGCATATACAACCGATGGTTAATGCGGGCTTCATCCACCGCAAAAACGGTGTCAGCCTCGGCAGAGGCAATTACCGACTCCACCTCATCATAACCCATTAGGGTTACCCCTTGAAGCGTTAAGCGCTCGGCCAATTCCTCCTCTAATTTCTCGGGATTGATAAATAGGATTGCCTCATCCAGTGAGATATACCCGTATGAGAGGACCACGGGATTATACTCCACATCGTTGCCACGGATATTAAATGTCCACGCCACCTCGTCCAACATGGTGAGAATGCAGGCATTGGCCCCCACCTTTTGGAGCTCGTTACGAATGGCCTCAATCTTTTCCGATGCCGATACCCCTGAATACTGCAGCTTATGCTCAAAGGCTTTGCCTTGGGGCAATTGCGGCCTATCCCTCCAAACCGCTGCCATTAGGTCTGCATCCACATCAACCTTAAACCCAAGCTTGGAAAGCTCCAGCACAAACGCTTTGCCCTGATTTAGCGTAACTAATCGCCCGTCGAAACCTATGGTTTTACCCTTGGAAACATGATGAGCCAGCCACTCCTCTATGGTTTTTGTGCTTGGCAATCCCATTTTACACAGTTCAATGCCGGTTCCCTGTAGCTCCTGCTCGCCCTGTAAAAAGTAACGAGAATCGGTCCAAAGGGCAGCCCTATCGCCAGTAACCACCAGAGTACCTGCCGATCCGGTGAAACCGGAAAGCCACGCTCTGGATTTCCAATGCTCGGGCAAATACTCGCTTAGGTGCGGGTCGCTACTGGGAATAATGTAGGCCGACAGCTGATTGGCTGCCATTTGTTCCCGCAGGGAACTTAACTTTAGGGATACGCTCATGGCTTAAGATTGGTTTATTTTCGATTAACAAATATAAGAATTGCTGCTTTATGATGTAAGCCCAAAACCGAATAATAACACCACTTGAGGGAATGATCATTCCCTATAAGCCCCACCAAGCACCTTTAAACCCCATTTGACCTCCAATAAATTTGCTTAACTTGCAAGGTGATTTACAGCTAAAGCTATACATCTACGCATAGAAATGGTTTGCTTTGTATAGCTTTGGTATACATATAAGTGAGTTAGTAGCCATTAAAACATACTTAACTAGGTTTGAACCTAAATAAAGTATCCGTAATTTTAATTTAAAACAATAACTATGAAAACAAAAAAAATTTTACTACTGAGCTTACTATCTATGATGTTAATAAAAGTTTATGGGCAACCCTACAAATCCATTTTTTCGGATGGAATGACTCTATGGTACTCTTATGAATGTGCGGCTGATGCCGGGGGGACAATCGCATATTACACTGACTCTGATACAACAATAAATGATAAACAATATTTCAAGCTATATAGAGAGTTAATATATTCACCAAACCAAACAATCGGCTTAGATAATGAGTTGTGCGGATTTGTTTATGAGGATACCCTTTCGGGAAAATATTGGTTTAGAAAATTAATCAACGGAGTATTCAAAGAAGCTCTGTTTATGGATTTAAGCTTAAATGTAGGTGACTCAATGGCAATTATCTACGACTTTAGATTTATGTGGGTAGATTCAGTAGTCGTTGAATCGGTTGATTATGAAAATGAAAGGAAAATTGTAACAGTTAATAGCCTTCACTATGATTGCTATGATGGTTATAAAATAAAATATATGGAAGGTATTGGTGCATCAAATGCTTTTTATATGGCGGAGTATGATGAACTACCTCACCCTTACACGCTTATTTGTAAATTTGAGAATGGTGAACAAGTTTACTCTCATAAACCAGAGTTTTTTGAAAACTGCTTTCATTCAGGAGGAGGCAGCGTTGAAGATAATGATTTTGGACGTCATATAACTGTATTTCCAAATCCTTCCTCAAATAACGTGAATATTAAACTATTAGATCCAAGCATTTCTGAATTGAAATACGATGTATATAATTCAATGGGAAGCCGAATAAAAAGCGGGCGGATAGAGACTCTCGATTACGAATTGTCATTTGATAGTAATGGAGCATACTTTATTGTATTCTCAAATAACAAGTATAAAACCGTAAAGAAAATAATAATTAACGGCTACTAACAAGGGGTGTAGCCAATGCGGGTTGACATTGGTACTTCGGGGTGGCTTCGCCGGCTCGCCCGTTTTCATCGGGGGACGATAACGTAACACGCTCTCCCACACTTGCCACACCCCTGAACCGCTAGCAACAAGTGTAAAACAACAAGTTTAATCAATAAGGCAATATGCCAACAAAATTATCTTATACAGTACTATTTGTTCTTTTATGTATCCTAAAAACACATGGACAGGATAATATCGGAGTAAAATATTTTGGACTATCCATTCACCCCAAAGGCGAAAAAATTAATGCTCACCTGATGCCACGAAAACTTGACAAAAATGGTTTTTTAGTGCTGAACGTTGGCGGAGTGATATCATACGAAAAATTTGTTTTAAGCGATATTTTATCCGTTAAGACAGCAGTAGCATTATATTCCGATTGTGCAGCTCAAATGGGAGGTTTTGGACACATCGGATTACGAGCTAAAATTCTAAAAAAAGGAAAACATAGCCTGTATGGCGGTATTGGGCCGACGTTGGTTCTCAGAGACAATTGGCAAAAACTTGATGGATACGTTGATCCGAAGCGCTTTAAGGGTAGCATGAACAACAAATGGCAATATTTATTTTTATGGTATGGAGGCGAATTTGAATACAAGTTCTCACTAAACGAGCATATTGATCTTTCAACTTCATTTGTACCGGGTTATCCTGATCTGATGAGTCTATCATTGGGAATTAGCTATAACTTTTTATCATTAAAACAGCAATATTAAAGCCCAAACCAACCATTAACAGGCGGTTTGCCTATGGTGCTATTTCGTGGTAAGCCCCCGTCGGGCAAATCGCTTCGATGGAATATTTTTAGCAAGAAAAAGGATTACCATCGCATCAATATTCGTTGTTAAAATTCGTCATTGCGACAAGTGTCAAGCCGTTGGCAGTAATTATAACTAAATACATAATCAAAAAGAAACTATCAAAATGCCATCTCCAATTGACTTAAAATATATCGAAGAAACGGAACAACAATTGGACATCGTATTTCCAAACAAATTCAAGTCAAAAATGATAACAGAAAATGGTGGCGAACTAATGACAAAAGATGATGGTTGGGAATTATTTCCGTTTTTTTGACAAATCAGATAACAAAAGAATTAGCGTAACTTGCAAAGCAATATACCTCCAGAATAGGATGGATTAGCATGGATGGAGGTTACAAATGAATTCGTTTAGCAACATCGAAAACAACGGACTAAAATGATGAAGAAATCCTTATTGCTAGTTGCTTCAATCGCTTTATTTTCTTGTGCAAAAGAAAACAGCTCAGACAAAGCCGCTGAGAAAATGCAAGACTTTGTCATCGGTATTTCTAACTACGCTAAAGGGTATAATCCCGACTTCATAATTATTCCTCAGAACGGAATTGAGCTGGCATTTAACCATATCGAGCCAAATGATGGCCAAAATACAGCTTATCTGAGTTCGATAAACGGACTTGGCGTTGAAGAGCTTTTTTATAATGGGACATATGCTTTAGACGCTGAACGACTATCTATGCTACAACAGCTCAAAGCATCAAAAAAAATAATGGTGTCTGAATTCGTTACTGACGATAATGATATCCTAGATGCATTGTCCAGAAATTATAGTGAAGGTTTTATCCCATTTGTCAGAAGTAGCAACAATTATCATTACAAACAGATTCCCGATAGCGTACCAAGCGAAAACGGGATAGATATCACAAGCATTTCTCTGGCACAAAACTATTTATACCTCATTAGCACCGACAATTACTCATCAAAGCAAGATATGGTGAATGCCATTCAGCAAACAAACTTTGATATCGTTTTAATTGACCTCTTTTTTGAAGGAGAAGAATTTTCATCGAACGAGATCAATCAGCTTAAGAAAAAAGCCAACGGTGCACAACGCCTTGTAATTTCGTATATGAACATTGGTTCTGCAGAAAAATTCCGGTACTATTGGAAAGAGCACTAGAGGCTCCATCATCCATCATGGTTAAAGCGCAAGTATGAGGGATATGACGATGAGTTTTGGGTTGAATTTTGGGAGAAGGACTGGCAGGATATCATTTATGGCAACGACAAGTCGTATACTAAAAAAATTATTGATGCCGGGTTTGACGGAGCGTATTTAGACAATGTGGAGGCTTATTACTTTCTGTACCACAAAAACTAAGTAACGGCTACCTTTCAGATGGCTGTGAAAGCAACAGCTATGAGGTAATTCACAATGAGGCAATTGCAGCGCTATTGAGATAAAAGATATTACATTAATTGACATCATTGGTCGTGCCCTTAAAATATATTGCCACTTGCCCCAATGCCTCATTTTGATGGTCAGTAACATGTCCCTTAACAAACGTCCGCTTAGGCTTATTCGTAAAGGATGAAAAAGAGAAGAGTAGTGTAAACAGGATGGTTTAGTAGTGATTATTGAATATCTCCAAAGATTCCCTTGAGAAACCCTAAAAGTGCTCTTGGAGCACTTGAAAAATGGTGCGAACCACGGTTACATTCACCGAATTGCCCAGCTGCTTAAATCCAGCGTGAGGTTTACCCACAAACCGATATTCGGAAGGGAACGATTGCAGCTGCTTGGCCTCATCAATGGTAATCCGCCTTTTTAGCGGTCCAATAATCTGCCGATGGTTCATGGCCACCAATGTGGAGAACTTATCAGGCTTTTTAACCCGTACGCCCGATGGGCGAAACTGGATAAGCCCATCGAAAACGCTTTGCAGCTGACTGCCCGCCTGCCATTCGAACTTACGGTGGGTTTTGGTGCACCACTCCAAATGGTTGTACTTTTTGAGCCACCCATCAATAAAACCCTTATTGCGTAGGTATAGCTCCCTATTCTTTTGGACAAAACCCGCTTTCCATTTTGGGAACGGCTCCAACGAACCCTCATACCCAAAATACTCTGCCCACACCGGAAAACCGATTACCTTAAGGTCCACCCCTCGGTAAAACTCATCCCACATCTGCAACACGCGCAGCTCATAATCGGAAAGATTCCCCTTAACCGAGTGGTCAACTATGGAATCGATGCTTTGCAGGGTGGGTACAAAATGTTTCTCCAACTCCTGTTGAAATTGCTCAATCACCCTACGCTTTTTCCCTACCAAATCGTTGCGAACGCAAGGAATATAGACGCGCGGACGGAGCATGGGAATCCCTAAGCTGTCCGGAGAAACAATAATCGGATTGGTTGGGAAGCTGTAGCCCAACTGCTCTAAGCTTTTGGTAATCACCCTATAGGTATTGCCCCCATCGTGAGTGGCCAGGTTGGCCACATTCTCCAACAGGAGAAACTTGGGCTTATGCGTTTGCACTATCTGGCAGATATCAAAAAAGAGGGTTCCACGGGTATCCTCAAACCCCTGCTGAAATCCTCCTTTGGAAAAGGGTTGGCAAGGGAATCCGGCGCAAAGCAGATCAAACCCCGAAGGGATAAACTCTTTAATGGCAGGTTGCGTGATATCGCCAAAGGGCATCTCCCCAAAATTGGCCAGATAGGTTTGCTGCGCATCCCGATCCCACTCGCTGCTATACACACATTTTCCGCCCAGCTGCTGCATGGCCAACCGAAATCCGCCCACCCCGGCAAACAGATCTATAAAATGGAATGAGGGATTAGCGCTCACCGTAAAAGGGGTAGGTTCCATTTGACTCCGAAGCAGCTCAACAACCCTATGCGTTTCAAGGGCCTGTTTCGACCCATTGACAGTATCCACATAAGCACTGATTAGCCTTAGCGCTTCAGGCTCATAATGGTTTGTAAAACCATTGCCGTGGTTGTGCAAAAAGTGGGTAATAATCGCCTTGGCCAACGCATAGCTGTACCCCTGCCCGCCGGCATGCTCTGCAACTAAATGTACGCTCAACTCCTTGGGAAGGGTCATAAACAGTAGGTTTAGCGCAAAGATAGAAACAAATTGCAAAAAGCATCGAACCCCCCATGGAATAAGCAACCATGCCCCTTACACTAAATGCGCTGATAGGTTGGGCACAAGAAATCACCTAAAATTAAACTGCATTGGACTGCATATAAAAATTGTGTAACTTGCAAGGGAATATACCAATATACATGTAAACCTAGAAATGGTTGGGTTTGGATGGTTTTGGAGATGTATAAACAAGTTGGATACCACAAAACGACACTATGAAAACGAAATATTATAACTTGATAATTATAATCCTGATTTCCTTTTCAGCATTCGGACAAAATGAGAATATTGTAAGCACATGGACTAATGGATATGAATTTTTCTCGGCAAAAAAATATAATGATAATTTGATTGTTCTTTCGGGAGGCAATCTACATGAAGGAGGATACATGTTCACTGTAAAAGTATTGAGTGATAATACATACATTATAATAGGAAACAGCCCAGATGATGATTATGAACCTAGTGTTGGTAAAAAAGGAGATATTGTAAAAGTTAAAACGGTTGACAAACAGAAAGTCCTTATAATCTATGACTCAGAAGGCAATCTTCAAGAAGTTCTCAGCGAATTAAATGGTTCGCTTGAAAAATTGGTGATTAGAAATAAAATCAATTACGAATTAGCTGGTAAATACACAGATGAGAAAGGGAAGAAATACATATTTTATCCTAACAAATCAAAAGCGGAGGGATTTTCAAGCCTACAAGATTACAAATTTGAGTATGAATATGATTTCCCAATTGATGTGTTAACGTTTAAAAACGAATCATTTTACTATGCAAATACAGAAAATAATTTAATTATTTATAAAGTTCAAAAAGATGAATACGGTGATTGGGAAAAAGCTGAACAACTAATGAAATTGACTAAAATAGAATGGATTAATTCCACAAACAAACCAGAGTTAAAGGGTAAATATCCATTTGTCTCATCAGAAATAATGATTAAGGGTATTCTTGAAAATTTTGACACGAAAGAACTTCGCATCATGCGAAATGAGATATTTGCCAGACATGGATATATTTTTAAAACCTCTGAAATGAAAGTCTACTTTGAATCTCAAGATTGGTATTCTGGACTTTATGAAGATCTAAATGATAAGCTGACAGATTTAGAAAAATTAAATATTCAGTTGATTAAAATACGCGAGGATAAATGAAGTACGGTACCCAATACATGGTATAGTGCTTGCGGGTTCTAGTGGTATATGAACTCCGTTCAGCTGAGGCTCCGGCCTCAACCGAAACTATCCTTCTTGGTTTCACCAAGAGATAGACAAAGCCTGCTTATAATAGACCTACAGCGGTACAACTGCCGCCGAACGGGAGATATATTTACAAATTAGCGGTTATTACAATTTATTGAACTCATAGATATAAAACCTAAATTTGTAGCCCAAAACAATTCTTATGAAAAAGGATACAGCTATAAAATTATTCGACGAAAAGCAGATAAGAACAATCTGGGATGATGAGCAAGAGAAATGGTTCTTCTCGATTGTGGATGTTGTTGGAATTTTAACGGAAAGCCCCAACCCCCGAAAATACTGGAGTGTATTAAAAACAAGACTAAAAAAAGAGGGTAGTCAGTTGACTACAAATTGTAGTCAACTGAAAATGCCTTCGTCTGATGGCAAATATTACAAGACAGACGTTGCTGATACGGAACAACTTTTCAGACTAATCCAATCGATTCCTTCCCCAAAAGCAGAACCCTTTAAACTGTGGTTGGCTAAAGTTGGAAGAGAAAGAATTGACGAAATTGAAGACCCTGAAATTGGAATTGACAGGCTAATGGAGACATACTTGCGCAAAGGATATTCCACATCCTGGATAAACCAACGACTTAAAAGCATTGAAGTTCGTAAAGAACTCACAGATGAATGGGAAGATCGGGGGGTAAAAAAAGGACAAGAATATGCAATCTTAACGGATGAAATAACCAAGGCTTGGAGTGGGTTAACAACTAAACAATACAAGAATTTAAAGCAGCTAAAGAGAGAAAATTTGCGTGACCATATGACAAACCTAGAATTGGTCCTGAATATGCTTGCAGAAGCAACCACAACAGAAATCTCAAAAGAAAAGAAGCCTAGCAGTTTCAAGGAAAATCAAAAGATTGCAAAGCAAGGTGGTACTATCGCAGGAAATACAAGAAGAGAGATTGAAGAAAAAACGGGAAAGAACGTGGTTACTAGCAAAAACGCAAAACAGCTGATTCAACGAAAAAACAAGGAACTGGAGTAATTAAAACCAATATTAAACAAGCGGTATTGAACATGAAAGTTATGTCCAGCCAGTCTAACGCAAAAGCCCCCGTTCAGCTGAGGCTCCGGCCTTTGTCGTAGCTATTTTCTTGGCATAGGAATCGGGGGTTGCCTTGAGATCATCTACTCCATTGACGATGAAAATCCGGATTGAATCAATAAGTGGTTAATCGATCCATGCCAAAAGAAGAACACCATGTTTTTCCTGCTTGACAATTAGCTTTTTAAGCTAAATTTAGCCTGTAATACGTTCAATAACCCTTAAGCTCAAATAGGTATGGAAACACAAAACAGGATGAATGTCGCAGGTATTGGCCCACGACTGGTGCTCACAGCACTCCCCATAGTACTATTGGCTACCATTTTCATGTACAAAGATCCCGATTTTCTAAAAATCAATGCTATGAGCAACCTGGTATCCACAACGGTGGGCATTGCGCTGATAGCCATGGGTGTCGTTTTTCATGTTATATCGGTTATAACCATTGCCCGAGGGTTTAAAAAGGGTAAGCTCATAACCCACGGCACCTTCAGGCTGTGCCGAAACCCCATATATGCGGCATTCATCGTTTTCTTAGTACCCGGAATAGGTATACTCCTCAAATCGGGCCTAATTCTGCTTGTGGATTTTGCCATATACCTATATTTCAAGGTGCTGATTAGGGATGAGAATATGCTGCTAAAGCAAGCATTTGGCGAAGAGTATGAACAATATGCAAAAAGAGTGAATGAGATTATCCCCATCCCAAAATTTTGGAACAGATAAAACGATAGCATAGCATTGGAATAGAAAAACATCTACACAATTCCCTTAATTCATCATATAAGCATAACGGTATCAATTTATTATCTGCTATTTAGACCATTACACCTAAACGCGAAATGAAAATATGTGAATTATATCAAGACTAAAATGAAAACCCAATATTCAATTCGAGATGACTAACACTTATAGCTGTTGCAAAATTGTCTAGATCTGCAAACCAACTATCATGGCTCCTGAATTTTGCCATATTAAGAATACTACCAACCCCCAGGTTGGGCTCCACTGTAAATCGATTAATTCTAAAGGTATAGCCCAAACTACCCCCAATGGCAATCAGATGGGATGGGTTAAAAAAGGTAGTTTTTTCATCTACAAGCACACCATATTTGTAATCTAAACTATGCCTTCCTGGCTTAGCATACATTAAATCGGAAAACCCACCAATATAAAAACCTTCCGGCCGTACTCCTTCGTCTCTCTTTTGGATGTAATGCTTATAGCCAAGTCGTAATCCGGTTTTTATCATAAAACCATAAGAAATATAAGTTCCCACCGCATCAGGGTCTACTTTTCTTGGAGGCGGAGACATTATCAGCTTGTGGTGGTGCAAACTAAATCTCAGCACATTATTGGAAGAAAATTGGTATAACAGACCTAGGTCGAAACCGGGACCATAACCACTCTTCTGTATCAGGTTTAAAGCTGGAATAACCACATTGGTCTGCACAGCGAACTGCGCCTTTACGGGCTGCGCCATAGAGAGAGAAAAGGCTAAGATCAGCATACATATGCCCACATATGCATGGCAAACTCTATGCGTAGCGTTTTCTGAAGTTAATGAGCTGTTGTTTGTTTTCATAACCCAGTAATTTTGAGGTTTAACTTACTAAAGCTACAAAATAATCGGAAATAAAGAAAACTATAACTAGCACAAAAATTGAAAACAGTATCCCATCCAAACAAACCGTAATACTGCGGAACACCACATTTTGCAAAAGCAATTAGGCCATAATACAGGTACTAAGAATACTATAATAAGCACCATGGGAACAAGAACAACTATGGTAAATGCCATACCGTTCAGCTCAGGCTCCGGATTCAGTCGTAGCTATCGTATACCACACAAGGTTTGACTTGAAGTCAAGCCTTGAGTGAGTACGTTGCTATCGTTCTTAGAGTCATCAAGAGGCGCAGCCTACTTATGATAGACCGACTGCGGTACAACCGCTGTCGAACAGGGGGAGGATTTACCTTCTGCACAACTTTGTGGTGGTTACAAAAGGCAAAGCAATCCTTTTGCAAACATTTTTGCTATATTTGAACTCATCGATTCGGAGGAAGTTTAGGAATCGCATGCTCTCTTTTAATTCACCCATTAAACACCTATTAATATTAACCATAAAATGTACAAATTAAATGAAACAGGTTTTTATCATTCTGCTCACAATTTGTCTAACAACAAATCTATTCGCACAAACTGAACAATTGGAGAAGCGAAACAGCGTTACCATTGGGATACTGCAAGGCGGCGGTTCTCTAGTTGGTGCCGATGTGGAATTTTTGCTTACAAATCAGTTTGGGTTACAGGTTGGTGCAGGTATCATTGGATTTGGAGGAGGATTAAATTACCATTTAAAACCTTCCATTAGAAGTTCATTTATCTCATTACAATACTGGAATCAGGGAATTGGAGATTCTTTTTCTCAAAATGTGATAGGGCCAAGTATTGTGTATAGGGGTCCAAAATGGTTCACGGCTCAGCTTGGTCTGGGCGTGCCTTTGCAGAAAGGCCCTGCGCTGCCAAGTAATTACGAACAACCTCCTGTGATGTTATTGTACTCGATTGGTGCATATATCCCATTTTAATGACTAAAAGCTTTGAAACAATGAAAAAAATTGCAATTATCTTAGCCCTACTGGCTGTAAACATGACCTTTGCGTTTGGACAAACAGCTACTGATCCCATTTTGGCGAAAAAAGTTTTTGGTGGATACCAATACTCTCAGGGAGGGCAAATCCTTAGCATGAACCAGCTGGTAAACACAATGAAACCAAACGAGCAAGCCTACCAGTTAGTTAAATCGGGGCAAACAACGCAGACAGTAGCAATGGTTTTTAGCGCTGCAGGAGGTTTTATGATTGGCTGGCCTCTTGGTGCAGCAATTGCAGGAGGAGAACCAAACTGGGTAATGGCCGGTGTTGGAGCAGGATTAGTTGTGGTAGCCATACCCATTAGTCTGAGTGCCAATAAGAAAATAAAACAAGCGGTGGATGTATATAACGGAGGATTACAGACTAGCTCATTTTGGGATAAAAATGAGCTAAAATTCGCCATGACGGGTAATGGCATTGGTTTGACGTTGATCTTTTAAAGTCAATGCCACAGTATGTTTCACAACTCACAGGATACTGACTTTAACCACTTTTGAAACACTAATTTTATGCTTAATCAGCTTATTACTAAGATATGATAGTAGATGTTATGACCTTGAGAATCAAAGTCGCCATATGCACCTTGCTTTTTCTGTTCGGTGCCGGATGGGCACATGGACAAACAACTGTAAAAGTAATGCTGCATGATAGCTCTGAGCAAAGCTATTCGGTAGAGGCTAACGGAAAGCTATGGTTCAACAGCAACAGCTTAGTCATAAACACTGACAATACAGGTACCGAGATTACGATTCCTCTTTCGGATATCAGAAGGATAACCATGGAGGGAACCGGAGGGGGTACCGGGATAAACGAGGTGGTAAAAAGCCAGGAGAATATCCGCATATACCCCAACCCTGCCAGCAGCTACTTTGAAGTGGAGGCGTCGGGACACGAGAAGCTAAATGTGCGCATTTTTAACACCAACGGCACGTTGGTAGCAAGCGACACCTATACCAGTGGCAGCAGAGTAAACATTGCTCATTTAACCACAGGCATTTATGTGGTAGTGGTCAACAATCAATCCTTTAAACTGATTAAGCAATGAGAAAATTAGGTTTCCTTTTGGCTTTTATAGTGGCAGCAGTGGGTACAACGGTTAGCGCACAAAACGTATTGCGGGTTCATAACAGCAATAATCTGATCTATCAGCAAGAGGTTGAAAATATTGACAGCATTAAGCTGGCAAACGACAGATCTGCTTTTTATCCCACCACCGGAATGTTTGCTTTGCCCATTCCGGGCATCGATAGCATTACCTTTGCCCATGGCATTGATGCTGAGATTTATATTATTTACAACGGTTTGCAAGCGACTATTATCAACCCGTTTTCAGATCAAGGCGTTACCATTACTGACAATGCGGGCCATGTAACGGTTACCTCAACCCATTCGCAACCCAACCTGAAGTACAACGTTGTGGGAACCACCACCAACGGCTCGCTTAAATTGGTGAGCGCTCAGCCTACTAGGCTGATTATGAACCATGCGACCATTACCAATCCAAGCGGTGCGGCCATTACCTTAAATTGTGTGGCAGAGATGTTTTTGTCCTCTGGCACCGTAAATACCCTTAGCGATGCCACTTCCTCCGGCGGAAACAGCGCGTTGAATGCCACTAAGGATTTAACCATTACCGGTTTGGGTGCGCTCAATGTGAACGGGTATAAAAAGCACGGTATTGCCCTGGATGCCAAGCTAACCATAGAATCGGGCATTATAAACATTGCAAAAGCCGCAT